>CAXTRP010000384.1:0-3445 GCA_964246615.1 uncultured Caulobacteraceae bacterium
TAAAAACTTACAACATATACAACCCCCCCCCGGGGGGGTGTTTCCCCCCCTCCGGGGGTTGGGGGCCCAGCGCCGTCGGTTCCAAGCTGGAGCCCCTCAGTCGGCGTCGCCGACAGCTCCCTCAGAGGGGGGCATCTCGAGACCAGAAACCCTGGCAGGACAGCCGGGCTACGAGCGCCTATCTTACCCTCACAGGCCGCAACCCGTGAGACCCGCCATGGACGCCTTTCCCACCGCCGACTACGACGCCGCCCGCTTCAAGCGGGCCGGACGGGGCCGCATCTACGACAGCATCATCGACACCTTGGGCGACACCCCGCTCATCCGCCTGCCCCGCCTGACGGCTGAGGAACACTCCAAGGGCGAGGTGCTGGCCAAGCTGGAGTTCTTCAATCCACTGTCCAGCGTCAAGGACCGCATCGGCGCCTCGATGATCGAGGCTCTGGAGGCGCAAGGACTGATCAAGCCCGGCGCCACCCTGATCGAGCCCACCTCCGGCAACACCGGCATCGCGCTGGCCTTCGTGGCCGCCGCCAAGGGCTACAAGCTGATCCTCACCATGCCGGAGTCCAGTTCGGTGGAGCGGCGCAAGATGCTGGTGCTGATGGGCGCCCAGCTCGAACTCACCCCCGCGGAGAAGGGGATGCGCGGCGCGGTGGCGCGGGCTCAGGACCTGCTGGTGGAGATCCCTGGCGCGGTGATGCCCCAGCAGTTCGAGAGCAAGGCCAACCCGCTGGTCCACCGCGTCTCCACCGCCGAGGAGATCTGGAACGACACGCAGGGCCGGGTGGACGCTGTGGTCTGCGGCGTAGGCACCGGCGGCACCATCAGCGGCATCGGCCAGGCGCTGAAGGCCCGCAAGCCGTCGCTTCGCATGATCGCCGTAGAGCCTGAAGCCTCGCCGGTGCTGTCCGGCGGCGAGGCCGGACCACACAAGATCCAGGGCATCGGCGCAGGCTTCGTGCCCGGCATCTTGGATCGCACCATCATCGACGAGGTGCTGACCGTATCCAATGACGACAGCTTCGCCTGGGCGCGGCGATCGGCCCGCACCGAGGGCCTGCCGGTGGGCATCTCCTCCGGCGCGGCTTTGAAGGCCGGCTTCGAGATCGCCGGGCGGGAGGACTATGCAGGTAGGACGGTGGTGGTGATCATCCCGAGCTTTGCGGAACGGTATCTGTCCACGGCGCTATTCGAGGGGCTTTGATCCGAAAGGCTCGCGTTCCGGCCGAGTTCATCCCACCCCCTGTCATCCCGGCCGAAGCGCAGCGTAGAGCAGGGACTCAGGGCCGCCGAAACGACCCGCGGCCCTGGGTCCCGGATCGGCTTCGCCGTCCAGGATGACAGGATGAGCAATACTGATGCACGACCTTGCGCAACGACCGACGTCTTCACCCCCGCTCAGCGCTCAGCCGTCATGCGCGCCGTTCCCGCCAAGCACACGACGCCCGAGCGGAAGGTCCGCAAAGCGCTGACGGCGCTCGGCGCCCGCTATCGCCTGCACCGCCGCGATCTCCCCGGTTCTCCCGACATCGTCCTCGGGCCGCGGCGTCTGGCTATCTTCGTGCACGGCTGCTTCTGGCACGGCCATGACTGCGCCCGCGGAGCCCGCGTGCCCAAGTCCAACACCGGCTACTGGCTGGCCAAGGTGGCCCGCAACCGGGCCCGGGACGCCACAACCGTCACAGCGCTCACAGCCCTGGGCTGGCGTGCGGAGACGATCTGGGAGTGCGAGCTTAAGCATCCGCAGGCCGTCACCTCCCGCTTGCGCGAACTGCTTTCCACAACGGCGGCCGTGGTTAACCCCCGTTAAGGCTACTGGCCTTAGTTTCGTCCATCCCGCACGTTTCACCGCTTGCGACCGGACGAGTGACGATGCCCCAAGCCGCAGCCCTGACCGCAGCCAGCTTCTCGCCCCTGGCCATGTTCATGAACGCCGACTGGGTGGTGAAGGGCGTGATCCTGGGCTTGGTCGTGGCGTCGCTCTGGTCCTGGGCGGTGATCCTGGACAAGGCTTTCCGCCTCACCGCCATGAACCGCGACGCGGAAGGCTTCGAGGCCGCTGTCGGCTCTGGCCGGCCCCTGGAGGAGATCGCCGCCGAGGTCGGCGAAGACCCCGCGCAGCCTCTACCTAAGATGCTGCAGGCGGCGCTTCGCGAGTGGCGCGGATCGCGCACGGCGCGCGGGCCTCTCACCGACACCCAGACCGCGCTTACCATCAGCCGCATAGACAAGGCGCTGGACAGCGTGATCGCCCGGGAGGGCCGCAAGGTTGAGAACGGGCTGGGCGTGCTGGCGATCGTGGCCACGGCCTCGCCCTTCATCGGCCTGTTCGGCACAGTCTGGGGCATCATGACCGCCTTCCAGGCCATCGCCATCCAGAAGAACACCAACCTGACGGTGGTGGCCCCCTCAATCGCCCACGCCCTGTTCGCCACCGCCATCGGGCTGATCGCCGCAATTCCCGCCTACATCGCCTACAACAAGTTCTCCACCGACGCGTCCAAGTTCAGCGGCAGGCTGGAGGCCTTCGCCGACGACCTGTCGGCCGCAGTCGCCCGCCGGCTTGGCGAGCGGGCCTGAGCCGTGGCGCTCTCGGTCCACGACGCGCTGTCCACCGGACGGCGGGGGCGGCGTCGGCGGCGCGGGCGCTCAGCCCTGTCGGAGATCAACGTCACGCCGCTGGTGGACGTCATGCTTGTGCTGCTGATCATCTTCATGGTGTCGGCGCCGCTGCTCACCTCCGGCGTGCCGCTCGACCTGCCCAAGGCCGACGCCGCCGCCATCGCGACGCCCAGCGAGCCCGTCACCGTCTCCATCCAGAAGGACGGCCGCATCTACGTCGGCGACGCCGAGACCGACCTGGACAGCCTGCCGGACAAGGTGAAGGCCGCGGGCGGGCCGACCGGCGTCGGCGCAGGCGGCGCCACCAAGCCGCTCTACATCCGCGGCGACGGGGCGGCGGTCTACGCCACCGTGGCCCAGGTCATGGCCAAGCTGTCCACCTCGGGCTTCACGGCCATGAGCCTGGTCACCGACACGGGCGACGACAGCGCCAAGCGGCCCTCCAACACCGCCCCAGCCCAGCCCTGACGTTCCAGCATGGCCGAGCCCCGCCACACCCTGCGCCCGGCGCTCGCCGTTTCCGCAGGCCTGCACCTGGCTGTGCTGCTGGCCCTGCTGATCAGCTGGCGACTGGCCCCGACCCTGCCCAAGCCGCTGGACGTGGTGGCCGTGAACATCATCTCCGACGCGCCCAAGGCCGATGTGCGCCCCGCCGTGCAGGCGCCGGAGCGCCGGGCGGCGGCCGAACCGGAGCCCGCGCCGCCCACGCCGGAGCCCCCGGCGCCGGTGGAAGCGCCGACACCCCCCGCCCCCGCCCCGCCGCCTCCCGCGCCACGGCCGCGCGCCCGTCCACATCCGCAGCCCCGTCCAGAACCTGCAC
>CAXTRP010000385.1:0-3443 GCA_964246615.1 uncultured Caulobacteraceae bacterium
GAACTCCGCCATGTAGCGGTGCAGGTGCTGCTTACCGCAGTGCTGGTAAACGCCCTTCATCCCGCGCTTGAAGATCGAATAGAAGCCTTCGACCGTGTTCGTGTGGACGGTAGGGTCCAGCTTGGACACATACTCGTCGTGGCTGTGGTTCACACTCGCATGGGCAGAAAACGTCCTTCCGACACGGGCGTAATAGGTCGCCTGGTCAGTCAGGAGGCGGGCCTCCTTGGCCATGTTAGCGGCGACGATCTCGCCGACAGTCTTGGAATTCACATTGTCCATGACGAAGCTGCGAGCGCGGCCGGTGGAGCGGTCTACTAGGCTGAGAACCTTCATCTTTTCAGTGTGGCCGGAAGGCTGGACTACAGCGCCGGGCTCCACGCCAATGTACGTCTCGTCAACTTCCACGTCGCCGCCGCCACCGCCCATTGGTGACAGATCACCCTCGCGCATGGCTTCGCGGATACGGTGCGCCATGAACCAAGCCGTGCGGTAGGAACCGAAGTCCAGCATCCTATAAAGCTGATGAGCGCTCATGCCTTTCTTGCTGGCGCACAGCAGGTGCGTCGCCAGCAGCCACTTGGTCAAAGGGATGTGTCTACTCTCGAACACCGTGCCGATAAGCGCCGAGATAGGCTTGCGGCAGGCCTTGCACTTATAGACGCCGGGGCGGGTGCTCTTGCCCTGCAAAAGGGTGCTTTCGCCTACCACGCCGCAATGCGGGCAGGTCCGACCATCGGGCCAACGCAGCGCCTCAAAGTGCGCGCGGGCGGCCTCTTCATTGGTAAAAATGGGGTCTGAAAGGTGGGCGCCCATGGCGGTGTCTCCGATGGCGCAAAAATGCACTCTAGAGCTCGGTACGTCAAGTGCATAATCGCCCCTGCTAGGGTGCAGCATGGACCCGCCGCCTGCCCCACCGCGAACAACGCCCGTCGGCCAGCTTGACCATTATGCACCCACGTGGGACGCCGCACTACCTGTGGTGGCGGGGGACGCAATGGCCGAGCCGCAAGGCGCCCTGTTCGACGAGCGCTTCTTAGAACGACATGCGGGGGAAATCATCCGTGATCCGGAAATCGCGATCGTCGAGCTTGTGGCCAATGCATGGGACGCCTGGGCGACCCGAGTCGATATCCGGTGGGCGGAGCGGGGGAACGAGCAGGTCTTCTCGATCACCGACAATGGCAAGGGCATGTCCAAGGCGCAGCTTGAGCGCCGTTGGCGGACGTTGGACTACAATAAGCTGACCGAGGAGGGCGCGACGGCGGCACCGCCGGAGGAGCTGAAGGAATTTGGGCCTCGCCGGTCCTACGGGCGTAACGGCAAGGGGCGCCATGCGGCGTTCCGCTTCGGCGATCCCTATGTCGTGCGCACTTGGTGCGATGACCACGAGGTCACCTACGAGGTTCGGCGCGGCGTCAACGTCCCCTTCGACCTGAAGTTGGTTGGCGAGCGCGAGGAGATCCTCGGCCACGGCACGGAGATTTCCGCACCCGACGGGACCGGCGTCATCATGACGGCGCAGCAGGTGCGGGAGGTGATCGGCACCCGCTTCCTGGCCGACCCGAACTTCCAAGTCATCGTCGACGGCACCAAGGTCACGTTTGAAGACGTGCCGGCTGGCAAGCTTCGCGAACTGGAGGTTGAGGTCCTCGGGTTCGGCGTGGCCCAGCTCATCATCATCGACACCCAGAAGGCGGACCGTACGACCCGCCAACACGGGATTGCCTGGTGGGTAGACAACCGGTTGGTTGGGCGCCCCGGATGGTCTGACTTCGATCTCGATGGTCGCACGAATGAGGCCAAGCGGTTCCAGTTCATCGTCCGCGCCGACTTCCTAGCTGAAGCTGCGGCCACCTTGCCAGACTGGTCCGGCTTCGACACCCGCAACTTGGCCTGGCGGGCGGCGCGGGAGGCGGTATTCGGCCAGATCCGCGAATTCCTGGTCTGGTTTACGGCCGAGCGCCGCGGCGAGACCAAAGCAGCGGTCCGTGAAAGCCTGAATGGGGCTGTCGCGCGCTTGGCGCCTGCCAGTCGGGATCGCTGGAACGACTTCGTCGACGCGGTCGTGGACACATGCCCCAGCATTTCCGCTGACGAGGTCGAGCAGGTCGCGGGAGTTTTGGCGAAGCTTGAACTCGCGGAGTCCAAGTATGGTCTGATCCAGCAACTGCACGCTATGAAGCCGGGTGATCTTGACGAGCTCAACGCTCTGCTGACCAACTGGACTGTACGGACGGCCAAGATTGCGCTCGACGAGGTCCAGAATCGGCTGAAGCTCATCGAGGAGCTGGACCAGAAGCTGCGAGATGAGACGCTGACCGAGGTCGGGGATCTACAGCCGCTGTTCGAACGCAGCCTCTGGGTGTTCGGCCCTGAGTTCGAGAGTCTGGAGTTCACCAGTAACCGTGGCATGTCGGAGGTGATCCGAACGATCTTTGGCAAGAGCGTGCCCAGCACCAAACAGCGGCCCGATTTCGTAATGCTGCCGGACGGCAGTGCCGGTTTCTACAGCCGCGACTCCCACGACTTGGGCCACGAGGTCGCCGGCGTCTCACGCCTGGTCATCGCGGAGATCAAGAAGGTGGATGTGATCATCGGGTCCAAGGAGAAGGATCAGCCGTGGCGCTACGTGAAGGAGCTGATCAAGAAGGGCCTGGTCACCGGAGCCTCGTCAGTCACCTGCTATGTGCTCGGCTCACGTGTCGACCCAACCGAGACCGGGGAACGGACGGAGTGGAGCGACCGGGTGCGGATCATTCCAATGCCCTACAACGTCTTCATTCGCCGGGCGGAAAAGCGCATGCTTGGGTTGCGCGACAAACTTAGGGACGCTCCCTTTCTGAGGGACCTGGGCCTCGATACAGAGGCCTACCTCGAGCCGCCAAAAGGAACCCAGACCTCACTGGACCTTGTTCCCGCGCCCCCCGAACCGGGAAATGGTCGCTAGGACGGGAAGCGGTATCCTGCCAGACCCCGTGCGATGAACTTCGCTCACGGCCCTCGAATGTCGAGTTTGCGGAGCAAGGCTCATGTCCGCATAGGGCGCGGAGCCCGCGGCCAACCCCGCGTGCTGTTTGCGGCTTTCGGAACGGAACTCGGACTTGGTGAGTAACTGGGTCGAGAGCCTTTGCCCTTAGATTAAACGCTCGTTGCCCAAGTGCGCCCCTGTTTGCTAACCGACGTCCGGCGTACCTAACGAGTGTTTCAGCGCGCGTTACGGTCACTTTCTAACGCCTCCACACGAGCTTTGGTCGTGGCGTATCGGCAATCGCCAAATACGAGCGACTCTTCCGTTCCGCCCAGCGCCGACGTGCTCTGCAGGTCGCAGTCCTTGTCTCTGAAGTCGATCCAGGCGCGTTCGGCGGCGACGAGACGTTTCAAGATCTCGGCGTCGTCCTTGGCCTCGTCTGGCTTCGAATGTTTCAGCGCTTCGATCCAGG
>CAXTRP010000386.1:0-3437 GCA_964246615.1 uncultured Caulobacteraceae bacterium
GATGCAATCTGCGGGCGGCCGGGCGGCCACGCCATTGGCGCCGCCGGCCTTCCGGCGCGAACAGCGCAACAATCGCGCCCTCTCCACCGCCAAGGCGCTGTGGTGGACCACGCAGCGCGCGGTGGGTCGCTCCATGATGAAGCCGGCGGAGAGCGCAGATATCGCCGCGCCCGCGGTGGCCGCCGCGCCGCCGCCGGCGGGACGTCTGCGCCAGGCTTGGTGGGAAGCCTTCGAGAAGGACGCCGCCGACATTGCGGCCGGCCTCTATCCGGTTACCGAAGCGCCGCCGAAGGACCTCAGCCGCGCCGTCCGCCGCGCCATCGATGTCCTGTCCGACGCCCGGGAAGTGGAGGCGAGACGCCTGCGCGGCGGCGGCGTGGAGGCGCGCGAAGAGGGCGCATCGGCCGCCTTCCCCACCTACTACCGCCAGAATTTCCACTTCCAATCCGGCGGCTGGTTCACGGCCGAAAGCGCCCGGCGCTACGAGGCGCAGGTGGAGACCCTGTTCTCCGGCGCAGCAGGAGCCATGCGGCGGCGGGCCTTGTCGCTGCTCGCCAAGGCCTGGCGGGAGCGGGACCAGCGCGAGCTCACCATGGTGGACGTGGCCTGCGGCTCGGGCGCCTTCCTCACCGATCTCCGAAGCGCCTTTCCCCGCGCCAGCGTGTCCGGCGTCGACCTGTCGCACGCCTATGTCAGCGAAGCGTCTCACCGGTCCTCGACGCCCGTCGCCCAGGCCAGCGCCGAGCGTCTGCCTTTCGCCGACGCCAGCCTGGACGGGGTCAGCTGCATCTACCTGTTCCATGAACTGCCGCCGAAGGTCAGGTCAATGGTCGCCGCTGAGCTGGCGCGGGTGTTGAAGCCCGGCGGCGTTCTGGCCTTCGCCGACTCCATCCAGACGGTGGACGCGCCGGACCTCGACCGCCTGCTACAGGCCTTCCCCGCCTTCTTCCACGAGCCCTTCTACACCAGCTACCAGTCCACAGACCTGACGGCGCTGTTCGCCGGCGCCGAGCTGGCGACTGAGGCGCAGGATCAGGCGTTCCTCACCAAGGCGATGCTGCTGCGCAAGCCTGGGCGCCCCGTCGCTTAACCGATCCGCCATATCTCCAGGCCTAAGCTCGTCTAAAGCTGTGAGGCAGGAATGGCGCAGGCGGGCTCGCGGCGGCGGTTGACGCAAGCCGACCTGGACGCCGCGATCAGCGGGCACGAACGGTTTGTCCGTGGCCTGTCCGGCGGTCAGCGGCTGACTTTGCGCTTTGTCGATGTCGCCGGGCTGGAGTTCGGCAACCGCGACCTGCCGGAGGCCGATTTCACCGGCTCCAGCCTTGTGGGCGCGCATCTGGTCCGCGCCAATCTGACCCGCGCCTCCTTGTTCGGGGCCGATCTGAGCATGGCCGACCTGCGCGGGTCCTTGCTGTGCCGGGCCGACCTTCGTGGAGTGGTGCTGCGCGGCGGCAACCTGGCCTTCGCCGACCTCACCGGGGCCGACTTCCGCCAAGGGCAGATCGCGGTGCCCCACCCGCGCATGGGGCTGGAGACGCTGCGAAGCGAGAACCGCTCCAGCGACCTTGCCAACGCCAACTTCTCGGGCGCCACGCTGGATGGTTCACAGCTGTCGGGTTCCAGCGCCTGCAACGCCGATTTCACCGACTGCTCGCTTCGTGGCGCCAAGCTCGCCAACGCCAACTTCAAGGACGCCAACCTCAGCGGTGCAAACCTGGAGAACGCCCACCTGGGCGGGACCAACCTGGAGGGCGCCAACCTCTCCGGCGCTGTGCTTACGGGCGTGGACACCGCCACCGCCAAGCTGTCCCGCGCCGATCTCAGCAACGTGCTGCGCGATCTTCCCGGCGATCCCAAGGTTCAGCTCATGCGGCTGCTCACGCGGGTCCAGGCCTCCGCCGCGTGGTGGCGCAGCGGCGGTGTTTCCGGATCGCTGGCCAGCTTCGACGGCGAAGATCTGCGGCTGCTCAAGGGCGAGCTGAAAGGCGGCAGGCTGGCCGCCCTCTCGGCCAAGGGCGCCTGTCTGGTCGGCATGGACCTGTCTGGGGCCTTTTTGCAGGGGGCGAACTTCGAGAATGCGGACCTGCGCAACGTCAGCCTCCGCGGCGCGGACCTGCGCGGCGCACGGCTCGCCGGCGCCAACCTGACCAAGGCCGACCTGCGAGGCGCCTGCGCGACGGCGCTACCGCTCGGGAGCGGCCGAAGTGCGCCTACCAGCTTCAGCGGGGCCCGGCTGCGTTATGTCATGATGCAGGACGCCGAGATCAGCGGCGCCATCTTCGACAACTGCGACCTGTCCGGCGCGGACCTGACCGGCGCCAAGCTTACGGGCGCGCACTGGCGAGGGGCTCATCTGGGCGCGGTGACGGGCCTGGACTTCAGCCAGGGGCAGGCGGCGTAAGGAAAAAGGGCGACGCCGCAGCGTCGCCCCTCATCAGCCCGGACCAGCCGACCGTCAGGCCGCGTTGGCGTGACCCTCGATCAGGCCGGTGTCGACCTCCGCCGGACGCGGCGCGGGCGAGATCCCGGCGCCGATCTCGATCCGGCGCGGCTTCATGCTCTCGGGAAGCTCGCGCTTCAGGGAGATGGACAGCAGGCCATCGGCGAGACCCGCCTCGGTCACCATCACGTAGTCGGCGAGCTGGAACCGACGCTCGAAATTGCGTTCGGCCAGGCCGCGATGCAGGTAACGCTTGCCGTCGTCGGTATTGGCGGCCTTGCGCCCGGCGATGGTCAGGACGTTCTCCTTCACATCGACGTTCAGCTCCTCGGGGCGGAAGCCCGCGACAGCGATCTCGATGCGATAGGTGTCCCCACCCGTGGTCTCGATGTTGTAGGGGGGATAGCCCGCCGGCGCGTCCGCCTTGGTGGCGGTCTCCAGCAGTGCAGCCAAACGGTCGAAGCCGACGGCGGAACGGTACAGAGGGGTAAGATCAATCGTGCGCATAGCCGCATCCTTCTTTGCTAAGCAAGGCGGGACGCCCATGAGCATGAACTCACAGACGCTGGTTGCGAGCCGAACGGCCCTGAAGCGCCATCCAGCTCAGAAGACCCGAAATCGGCGTCTTCAGCTATTGAGATAGTCTCGCCTCTACGGTCTGCAAGCCTTCCGGCGCCTTCTGATGTAGTCGGCTCCATCCCGCTCGAACGCGCAGGCCCTCGTTGCTTGGTGAAGGCTTGCGCGGTTTCACGGTCCGGGCGAGACAGGCGGCCGAACCGCATCGGAGTCCTCCTGCGCATGGCCACCCTGGAAGAGATCACCACCAAGTTCCGCGACGCGGTCGGAGGGGACGCGCAGCTTGGCCGCTCGGTCAAGTTCGTGTTGAAGGGCGATGGCGTAGTGCGGGTGGACGGAGCCGAGGTGAGCAACCTCGACACGCCGGCGGACCTGACGCTCACCCTGTCCCGCTCGGATCTGGAGGCCATGGGCGAGG
>CAXTRP010000387.1:0-3431 GCA_964246615.1 uncultured Caulobacteraceae bacterium
GTACCGCATCATCGTCACCGAGATGCCCTACCAGGTGCCGAAGTCCCGCCTGGTGGAGGCGCTCGCGAGCCTAATCGAGCTGAAGAAGGCCCCCCTGCTCGGCGACGTGCGCGACGAGTCGGCGGAGGACATCCGCCTCGTCATCGAGCCCAAGTCGCGCACCATCGAGCCGGACCACCTGATGGAGAGCCTCTACCGCCTCTGCGACCTGGAGGTGCGCTTCCCGGTCAACATGAACATGCTGGACCGCACCGGCACGCCCCGGGTCATGGGCCTGAAGCCCGCCCTGCAGGCCTTCCTGGACCACCGGCGGGAGGTCGACGGCCGCCGGGCCCGCTTCCGCCTCGGCAAGATCGACGCGCGGCTGCACATCCTGGACGGCCTGCTGATCGTCTATCTCGACCTGGACGAGGTGATCCGCATCGTCCGCTTCGAAGACGAGCCCAAGGCCGCGCTGATCGCCCGCTTCGCGCTCTCCGACATCCAGGCCGAGGCGATCCTGAACACCCGCCTGCGCTCCCTGGCCCGTCTGGAGGAGATGGAGCTGCGGCGCGAGCACGAGGCCCTGACCAAGGAACGCGCCGAGATCGCCGACCTGCTCGCCTCGGACCGTAAGCAGTGGAACAAGGTCGCCAAGGACCTGCGCAAGGTGCGCGAGACCCTGGGCCGCGAGCCCTTCGGCCGCCGTCGCTCCACCTTCGCCACCGCGCCGAGCGAGGCCGACCTGCCCTCCGCCGACGCCTACATCGTGCGCGAGCCGATCACCGTGATCCTGTCGGAGCGCGGCTGGATCCGCGCCGCCAAGGGCGCCGTCGCCGACCCCTCGGAGCTGAAGTTCAAGGAGGGCGACCGCCTCGCCTTCCTGGTCCCCGCCGAAACCACCGACCGCCTGCTGATCCTGGCCACCGACGGCCGCATCTTCACGCTCGCCTGCGACAAGCTCCCCTCCGGCCGCGGCCAGGGCGAGCCGCTGCGCCTGATGCTGGACGTGGACGACAAGGTGAAGATCACCTCGGTCTTCACCCACAAGCCGGGCAGGAAGCGCGTGCTGGTCTCCAGCCTCGGCTACGGCTTCCTGCTGGACGAGGCCGAAGCGCTCGCCAACCGCCGGGCCGGCAAGGCGGTGCTGAACGTGGGCGATGACGGCGGCGAAGCCCGCATCTGCCTACCCGTCGAGGGCGACCACCTCGCGGTGATCGGCGACAACGGCAAGCTGCTGGTCTTCCCCCTGGCCGACCTGCCCCAGATGCCCCGCGGCAAGGGCGTGCGCCTGCAAAGCTACCGCGAAGGCGCGCTCCGCGACGCCACCACCTTCGACGCCGACCCCCCGGGCGGAGGCGGCGGCCTCACCACCCTCGACACCGCCGGCCGCAAGCGCGAGTGGAAAGACTGGCGAGACTACCTAGGCAAACGCGGCGGAGCCGGCAAACTCGCCCCGCGAGGCTTCCCCAGCAACAAGCGGTTCCGGCCGGGATAGTCTTACGCCGCGGAGGCGTAGTCGGAGCGGACAGTCCTGGCCCTAGTCCGAAACGGCTTTTCGCGAACGCCGTTCACCTTTCGATCTTTTTCATTGATCGGGCATAAGCGCTACTGTATGAAGTGATTCATACCTTGTTGGGCACTAGATGTAGTTAAAAGGAGGCGACAGTGACGGATAAGCGGCTTTTCGTAGAGCAACGACCTCAGGGTGACTACGCGGTTAGGCGCCCAGACTCCCAACGGGCGAGTGCGGTGCTGCCGACGCAATCCGCAGCGATCGACCGGGCGAGAGAACTGAACCCGGGTCACTCGCCACTTGTGGAGCGCGTGCGTCACACGAATATTGGCAAGCCTGACCAGTGGCGCAAACCCTAATAAATCGCCGATCGATGATCAGCGCTTAGCCGCCTTCATCTTTTCCACGATGGCCATGGTGTCCACGCTCACCCGCGTCACCCGGCCGAGCAGGTCGATGACGTGATCTTTGTAGTCGGCGAAGCGATAGGTATCGAACTTCTCCCGGATCGTGGGATCGCTCGGCTTCTTCTCCTTGTGCTGGTCCAGCACCCATTCGATGGCCGAGCGGTTGCCCAGGCGGTAGGTCCAGGCTGCGGCCGGCACGCCGGTGAGCTGGGTCTGGGTGTCCAGCTCGATGATGCCGTTGTCCTTGTCGGCCTTCAGCCGCGGCTTGGGCGTATCCGCCTCGCGCTTGGCGGAGGGATTGGCCGTCTCCTCGAACAGGTCCTTGGAGCGCCCCTTCCTCAGCGGCTGGCCGCCGCGCATGGGCGCATCGACGCGGGTCAACTCCCAGGGGTCCACGCTCTCATAGCCGATGTGCATGGCCATCAGCGCCTCGCCCCACTTCGCCCAGCGCGGGAAGTCGGGATAGAAGGGGATGCGCGGGAACTCGCGCCGCAGGTTCAGGGCGTAGGTCTCCCGGTACACCGGGTCGTGCAGCACGGCGTAGACATAGTGGAAGATGTCGTCCTTGGTGATCGCCACCTTGGGGCCGTAGTGGGTGGTGAACTGGTCGAGCGCCCAGTTAGTGATGTTGTCGATGCGGTCGGCGCCGACGTAGCGATAGCGGGGAATGGTCTGAGTACCGCCGGAACCCGGACTTACGAAGTTCAAGTCGGGTAGGCGATCGATAGCGAGCGAGAAATATGGTTTGCCCGATGAGTCACCCATTATTGTTATGGCAGGCGTACGTACACTAGCATCGCCATAGATCTCGGTTAGGCGGCCGAGAAAGGCATTAAGGTCAGGATCAAAATAGACGTAGCGGTTCACAAACGGACGGTACGTGACCAACTTTATTCGTCGGTCATCTAGTTTTAGCTTCGAGTTACGGCGCAGTCTTTTATCAAGTTCTCGGTCCCACTTTATTGGAGTTGAACTATTCTCACCTAAGCGTGAGCTTTCATATGATCGAATCAAAGCGACGATCTTTGTTTTGAGAAGGTCAGGATTTTCATCATAAACCCACTCATCTCTGTGAGTTTCTAAGCCACGACTATACAACCGAAATATCGCGTTCGATCCTAGAACATCGTCCTTGGTACTTTTGCTTACTAGAGGTGGAAGTTCTGCCCACCGCTCTTCGGCTTGCTCGATCCAGGCACTGCGCTTGTCCGGGCGAAGCGTTTCCGGCGCGAGATCACGAAGATTAGCTTGGCTTAAAAAGGCTAATTTGTCCTCAGCCGTCTCGAACTCCGGTCGCCGCACATAATGTATAGCGGCCTGACCTCGCCCACGTTTGCGAATGAGAAACCAAATAGCCACGCCAATTTGGATGCCGAAAACGTTGTGCTTGGTGCCGCTGAGCTTGACGTTGTCCCGGACGTCTCCGCCGAGGTCCACCACCCAGACCTCGGCGAAGTCTCGCTCCACGATCTTACGAAAGCCGTCATAAGCCGTCTTCGATAGCGGCTTTCGGCCCGTGACGAAGGCGA
>CAXTRP010000388.1:0-933 GCA_964246615.1 uncultured Caulobacteraceae bacterium
GATCCAGGCGTCGAGCGTCTCCATGTCCTGGATGCAGACGTAGGTCGACGGATCGATCGTCACCGCCTCGGCAGCGGGCTTGGCGGGCGTTGCGGCGCGTGCGGGCAGGCCGGCCATCTCGCCGACGCGCAGCGCCAGGCTCCTGAAGGTCATCTGGTCCAAGAATGCCGACAGCACCGCGGGGTCGGGCGCCCGCACCACGAAGTCGCTCACCGGATCGGGCACCGGCGCGTCGTCGGCGAGCGTCACCAGCTGGCGCGACACCCGCACCTGGTCGGCGAAGTTGACCAGGGTCTCGCGCCGCTTGGGCTGTTTGATCTCGTGCGCCTGCTCCAGCAGCGTGTCGAGATCGCCGTATTCGTTCAGCAGTTGCGCGGCGGTCTTAATCCCGATCCCTGGGGCGCCCGGCACGTTGTCGACGCTGTCGCCGGCGAGCGCCTGGACCTCGACGACCTTTTCGGGCGGCACGCCAAACTTCTCGATCACCTCGGCGCGGCAGATCTTCACCTGTTTGACGGGGTCGAGCAGGCAGGTCTGCTCGTCCACCAGCTGCATCAGGTCCTTGTCGGAGGAGACGATCACCACCTCGCCACCGGCGCGGGAGACCTGGCGGGCGTAGGTGGCGATGACGTCGTCGGCCTCGTAGCCTTCAAGCTCGATGGCCGGCACGCCGAAAGCCCGCGTCGCCTCGCGGATCAGCGGGAACTGGGGGACAAGGTCGGCCGGCGGCGGCGGGCGGTGCGCCTTGTACTGATCATAGAGCTGGCTGCGGAAGGTCTTCTCGGACGCGTCGAACACCACCGCTAGGTGGGTGGGCGCGCCGAGCCCCTTGCCATCATCGCCGTCGCGGGTGTCGCAGATCAGCTTCCACAGCATGTTGCAGAAGCCCGACATCCGGGTGATCGCACCCTGGCGGGAGTGGGCGTTCAAGAG
>CAXTRP010000388.1:943-3429 GCA_964246615.1 uncultured Caulobacteraceae bacterium
TGGAAGGCGCGGAAGATGTAGCCCGACCCGTCCACCAGATAGAGCCGCATGGGCTTGGCGGGGTCGACCTCGACGGGGGCGGCGATCTCGACGTCCGCGTCGGCCTCGGACGGGTCCAGCAGGGTGATGTCGCTCATCCGCCCAAGATAGGCCGGTCGCGCATCGCGGTCACTGTTCGTCTCCCGCATCATGGCGGAAGCCGCACATGCGGACCCATCGCGGACGTTCGGCCGGTCGGACCCGACGACCGCCGGGATCGCCGGACAAACGGCTTGCGCCTGGGCGACGGGCGGCCTTAAACGCCCGCGGCTACGCTTGCCCTTCGAGGATCCCATGGCTGACACCCGCCCCGTGAAGAAGGTCGTGCTCGCCTATTCGGGGGGGCTCGACACCTCCATCATCCTGAAGTGGCTGCAGACCGAGTACGGCGCGGAGGTGGTCACCTTCACCGCCGATCTCGGCCAGGGCGAGGAGCTGGGGCCGGCCCGCGACAAGGCGCTGATGCTCGGGATCAAGCCAGAGAACGTGTTCATTGAGGATCTGCGCGAGGAGTTCGTGGGCGACTACGTCTTCCCGATGTTCCGCGCCAACACGGTCTATGAGGGACAGTACCTGCTCGGCACCTCCATCGCCCGGCCGCTGATCGCCAAAAAGCAGATCGAGATCGCCCGCAAGGTCGGCGCGGACGCCGTCTGTCACGGGGCCACGGGCAAGGGCAACGACCAGGTCCGCTTCGAGCTCAGCTACTATGCGCTGGAGCCCGACATCCGGGTGATCGCACCCTGGCGGGAGTGGGCGTTCAAGAGCCGCGAGCACCTGCTGCAGTTCGCCGAGCAGAACCAGATCCCCGTCGCCAAGGACAAGCGCGGCGACGCTCCCTTTTCGGTGGACGCAAACCTGCTGCATTCCTCATCGGAAGGGAAGGTGCTGGAGGACCCTGCGGTCGAAGCGCCGGAGTTCGTCCACCAGCGGACGATCTCGCCGGAGGATGCGCCAGACAGCCCCACGATCGTCAGCATCGATTTCGAACGCGGCGACCCGGTGGCGGTCGATGGCGAGCGGCTGTCTCCCGCCGCCCTGTTGACGCGGCTGAACCAGCTCGGCCACGACAATGGGGTCGGGCGGCTCGATCTGGTGGAGAACCGTTTCGTCGGCATGAAGTCGCGCGGCGTCTACGAGACGCCGGGGGGGACCATCCTGCTTGCGGCGCATCGTGGCATCGAGTCGATCACGCTCGACGGGGGCGCGGGCCACCTGAAGGACGAGCTGATGCCGCGCTACGCCTCGATGATCTACAACGGCTTCTGGTTTTCGCCTGAGCGCGAGATGCTGCAGGCGGCCATCGACAAGAGCCAGGAGAAGGTCGCCGGCCGCGTCAGGGTCAAGCTCTACAAGGGCAACGTCACCGTGGTGGGCCGGGAGGCGGACCACCCGCTCTACGACCAGCAGCTGGTCACCTTCGAAGAGGGCTCCGTCTCCTATGACCAGCGCGACGCAGCGGGGTTTATCAGGCTGAACGCGCTTCGGTTGCGAGTGCTGGCCCAGCGAGACCGGCTCATGGCTCCAAAGGTCTGAGTGGGCCGAGTCGGCGATAAGCATAGCGGTCGCGTATGGCGTGCTGGAAGAAACGTCCCTTGGACTCCGCTGCCAGCAGGCGGCCATAATCTGACCGAGCGACGTTCAGGTAGGCGTACCAGTCGCCACCGGCGAAGAGCACGAACAGGGTTCGCGTATTGGCCTGGTATTCGACCTGCATCAGCGCTTCCGAGTCGAGGATTGGCATTCGTCTTGAACGAGGTGCAAACCTGTCCGGCTCCGGCTCCGGCGCCCTCGTCTTAGGCGCCGGCTCGTCCGCTTGCGTGCGGCAAGGCTTCCGACGGCGGAACTCCGTGCTTTGTGACAGTGCGGTGAAACGCTTGGTAAAGCCTATGCTCTGTCTGCTGGGCGGGCGCATGGCGCGAGGAGTTCAGCCGATGAGGACGGACGAGTTCGAGACCCAGCTGGAAGGCGGTCGCCTGACCACCGCCCAAGTGCTGTACTATATGCCGGACCATCCTAAGCTGCTGCAGAGCTTCATGTGGCAAACCGTTGACGTGGCCCCCGATTATCCGCGGGTGCAAAGCTTCCTTGAGTTCTGGCGCAAGGAAATCCGAGCGGTGATCCACTCGGTGCGGCTGAGCACCGTTGGCATTGTCGCCCCGTCCAAGCTGCGGTTCGCCGAAATGGTGAGCACGCTGCACTAGAGGCGTAGCGTCGCTGCCTGGGAACAAGGCGGGCAGCTCCCTACTTATTCGGACTGGGCCCCGGCGGGTCGGAGACCGAACCATGAAGCGCGCTTTGATCGCGATGGCGGCGGCGCTCACCCTGAGCGCCTGCGAGACCGTCACGCCCTACCAGCCCATTGCGGCTCATAACGCCAAGGCTGCAGGCGGTTACAGCGAGCAGCAGATCGAGGCTAACCGCTGGAAGGTCGAGTTCGCCGGCAA
>CAXTRP010000389.1:0-3426 GCA_964246615.1 uncultured Caulobacteraceae bacterium
GTGTTGCCGAGCGGTCCGAGCGGGATGATCTGTACGGTGCCCTTGCCTGTAGAGCCCATCGCCGCAGCGAGCGCGATCAATTCCTCATCCTCGGCGAAGGTCCCGGGGACGTTCTCGCCCTTGCTGCTCACATGCTCCCTGATACGGGCGCATGAGAACCCGATCGCGCCCGCTTCCATGCCTTCGCGCACCAGCTTCGCCATCGCGGCGATATCTTCCGCGGTCGCGGCTTCGTGCCTGAGGGCGCGCTCACCCATGACGAACAACCGCAGCGGTGCATGCGTCATGTTCTGCGCGATGTTGAGGGCGTAGCGCCGCTCGCCCAGCCGACCCAGGTAATCCGGAAAGCTCCGCCAGCGCCAATCGAGCCCGTCCTGAAGCACGATGTCGGGGATTTCCTCGACGCCTTCCATCAGTTCGATCAGCTTACGGTGGTGCTCCGGCTCAACCGGCGCAAAACCGACGCCGCAATTACCGCCAATGGCCGTGGTGACGCCGTTTGAGAAAGACGGATCCAGCAGGTCATCCCACAAGAACTGGCCGTCATAATGAGTATGGACGTCGATGAAGCCAGGGGTGACGATCGCGCCGTCCGCCTCGATCGTGTGGTGCGCCACATCGCCGAGCTTGCCGATCTCAGCGATGTGGCCATCCTGGATCGCGACGTCGGCGGTGTACCCCGACGACCCCGTGCCGTCGATTACCAGGCCGCCGCGGATGATCGTGTCGTACATCTGCCTCTTCCTTCCCAGCCGCATTTTAAAATATAGGATAATTCTTCATAGCAAGCACCGATACCGCAGGAAACCGAAACATCTCAAGCGCAGTAACACGCTTGCTGGAAGCCCTTCCTCTTTGCTCCAAAACTTCTTCTGTCGGCGGATTGAGACAAGGGGCTCTAGCCTGATCGATCCAGAGACCTCTCATTTGCTGACTTCATTAACGCCGGTGCGATATTTTCGGCTTAGAGCCGTTCCTCTCCTGTTTGATATCGAGCAGCTTGCGGGGCGCCGGCGGCCGGGCGCACCCCGCCTTCGTCGGCAAACCCCGTGCGACAAAGCCACAGACGTTCGCTGCAATCGCCAAACAGGTTTCGAAAAGGCCGGGCGCGGCATATAATCTGAGTGAAGACTTTGTCCGCGGTCTCCCAACGACTTGGGCGGCGGCATCTGACGAGATGACAACATGGACGATATGAGCGCGGCCGTGCTGGCCCGCACCGAGCCCGCGCCCGCCCATGGCAAGCCGCCGGTCACCAGCGCCACCCATCACGTGGAGACGGTGCTATGGGTGCGCCACTGGACGCCGACCTACTTCAGCTTCGCCATCACCCGCCCGGCGAGCTTCCGCTTCCGCTCCGGCGAGTTCGTGATGATCGGCCTGCCGGGGCTGGACGGCGGCAAGCCGGTGCTGCGCGCCTACTCCATCGCCAGCCCCTCCTATGCCGAGACGCTGGAGTTCTTTTCCATCGCCGTGGCGGATGGCCCGCTGACCTCACGCCTGCAGAGGATCGAGCCCGGCGACCAGATCCTGATGGCCAAGAAGCCCGTGGGCACCCTGGTGCTCGACGCGCTGAAGCCCGGCCGCCGGCTATATCTGCTCGGCACCGGCACCGGGCTGGCGCCGTGGCTGTCGGTGGCCCGCGACCCGGACGTCTACGACGCCTTTGAACAGATCGTGGTGGCCCACTGCGTGCGGGAGGTGAAGGACCTCGCCTACCGCGAGATGTTCGAGCACGAACTTCCCGCCGACGAGCACTTCGGCGAACTGGCGAGCGCCCAGCTTCGCTACCTGCCCACCGTCACGCGCGAGCCGTTCGAGCGGCAGGGCCGCATCACCGACCTGATCACCTCGGGCCGGCTGTTCAGCGACCTCGGCCTGGAGCAGACCGCCTTCGACCCGGCCGCCGACCGGGTGATGCTGTGCGGCTCCATGCACATGATCAAGGACGTGGCCCACCTCCTCGAGGCCCAGGGCATGGTGGAAGGCTCCAACTCCGAGCCCGGCGACTTCGTGCTGGAACGAGCGTTCGTAGGCTAGTTGCGCCCAACCCATCCCCAGCCGGTCAGTTGATTCCGGGCAGCGCTTTTTACTACAGCGCACAGATCGCTTTTTCGTCCGCTCCAGTGCGGCGCCGGATCACGTTTGATCGTCAACCGGACGCCTGCCAAATCCTCGAAAGGCGACCCAGGTTTTCATGTCGGTCAAGGATCAAGGTGAGTGATTGAAGCGAAGCCTTCCAAGAGGGCGTCATATCGTGAGGCGACGCGGCAGGTGATCATGACCGCGGCGCGGGAGACGCTAATGAGCCGAGGGGTGATCGGCGTCTCCATGGATGACATCGCCTCAGCGGCATCGCTTTCGCGCGCGACGGTCTACCAGCATTTTGCGGGGATGCAGAGCTTGCTGATAGGCCTCCTTGCCCAGGATTGGGAGGGGCGAGCAAAAGTATTCACCCAGCTCAATCCTGGAAACCCGCCAAGCGCGGATGCGCTATCTCGATGGCTGACACGTTTGATTGAAGGAACTCGACGCGCCCGGGGCAGCTTTGCTCTTCATAGAGCCGCACTCATCCATGATGAGATTGGAAGCGGCTTGCACCGAGCGCATCGGCATCGACTAGTCGAGCTCCTGTTTAGGCAGCTGCGCAATACGGTGGCCATCGAAGAGGCGACCAGCTTAAGGGTGGAGGCGGCGATGATCGTGGCGGAGATCGAATACGTCGCCGCCGCTGCGGTCACGGAGTGGCAGGCCTGCGAGACAGATGAGGCCGTCACTAACATGGCGGAGCGAATGCTTGCCTTCGCCAGGCAATCCTAGTTCCCTTTCAAGGCCATAAGCTGCCAAGCCGGCTTCCCTCACCTCTGCAAAGCCTGAAAAGGCAATTGTCGCAACCAACAATGTTGCATGACCACACCACTTACAAGCATAGCCGAGCTTCGGCGCCTCAAGTACGGCCGCTCCGGCAGGAGCGGCCGTACAAAATTCAGGCGGCCTCCTTCGTCTGGGCGCCGTCCATCTTGCTCACCTGGGCGAACATCCGGGTGATGTCGCCGGATGTGACCGGACGATGCGTTTCACCCGGCGCCAGCGGCGCAGGTCCGCCGAAGGACTGAGGTGAAGTGTCCACGTGTGCGGCAAGCTTGCGCAGCGAGCCGACCGTGCAGTTGTCTCGGCCGCCCATCATGCCGAACGCGTCGAAGTTCAGGAAGCGTAGCGCGTTCTGGTGGCTAACCTTATCGATCACCGCGTCGGAGACGTGCGCCACGGTGGCGAGCAGGCGTTCCGGAGACTCAGGCCAGATCGTGTCGGAGTGTGGGTAGTCGCACTCGTACGCGACCATGTTCTCACCGATCGCGTCGATGTTATCCAAACCGAACTTGTCATCGATGAAGCAGGTGAGGAAGTGCTCCTTGAACACGTCGC
>CAXTRP010000390.1:0-3420 GCA_964246615.1 uncultured Caulobacteraceae bacterium
CGGCGACATAGCCGTGGTTCTTGGCCGCCGAGCGGATCATGGCCGGGCCGCCGATGTCGATGTTCTCCACAGCCGTAGCGAAGTCGGCGCCCGAGGCCACCGTGGCCTCGAACGGGTAGAGGTTGACGTAGAGCAGGTCGATGCCGGCGATGCCGTGCTCGGCCATGGCCTGGGCATGGGCCGGCGCGTCGCGCACACCGAGCAGGCCGCCGTGGACGGCGGGATGCAGGGTCTTCACCCGACCGTCCATCATCTCCGGGAAGCCGGTGAGATCGGCCACGTCCCTCACCGGCAAACCCGCGTCGGCGATGGCCGAGCGGGTGCCGCCGGTGGAGATCAGCTCCACGCCCAGCCCATGCAGGGCGCGCGCGGCCTCGATCAGCCCCGCCTTGTCGGAGACCGACAGCAGGGCGCGGCGGACGGGGACGCGGTCGGGGGACGGCGGGAAGTCGGGGGCGGCGGGCATGGCTGGGTTCCGGGCTAAATGCGGATCGGGAGCCCAGGCGCGCGGCGTTTTCAGCCCCGCACTCCCCGGTGGTGGCCCACCTCAAGCGCCAGTCATACGGTCGGCGCGGACAATAGGGGCGAGGCGGTCGGTGTCAACGCAGGCGAAGTCTAGGAGGGTCGTCACCGCCACGGCGGCGCCAGATGAGGACGCACAGCAACGCTCCCAAAGCGGGATGAACCCAGGTCAAATCGTCTTTCTCCGTCTCCCCAGGGCTTGTCCCTGGGTCCAGGACGCACCGACTTGCCGGTTGAAGGACCTGTCCTGGATGCCCGGAACAAGTCCGGGCAAGACGGAGAGCATGGGCGATCCTGAGCAGGATCACGCTGTTCTAGGCTGTGGCGATGACCGGATCGATGGGGGTGCGGAAGACCCAGAAGCGGCAGATGAAGAAGGTGCTGACCGTGTAGCTGGCCATGCCGCACAGCTGGGCGGCCATGTGCTGCAGGGAGCCTGCGCCCAGTACGTTCAGGGCGGCCGCGAGCACCAGCTGGTTCAGGCAGAAGCCGCCGGCCACGGTCAACAGGTAGCGCGGCACGGTGGCGCGGGGATTGGCGGCGCTGCGGAAGACGAAGCGTCGGCTGAGCAGGAAGCCCGACATCAGCCCCACCGCATAGCCGGCCAGGTTGGCGAGCGCGGGCGCGGTGCCGAGGCTCATCTCCAGGCCCATCATCACGCTGAGGCTGATGGCCGTGTTCAGAAGGCCCACCGACCCGAAGCGGGCCAGCAGCGCCAGATGTCCGCGCAGCTTAAGCATGAGCCACCGTGTAATACTGGGCGCCAAAGGGAAGGCCGGTCATGAAGCGCTCCAGCGGACGCAAGGCCCGCAACGCTCCCGGGAAGAAGCCCGTATAACGGACCTCGACCTTACCAAATCCTGCCTCCGCCTGACTTTTCTTCAAGGATGGCGCGCCGAGCAGCACCGCGTTCTCGTCGAAGGGGCAGCTCGCCACGATGTAGCGCGTCGCTGGATTGGCCGGATTGTGCTCGAACACGACCATCACTCCGCCGGGCTTCAGCAGGCGGTGCAGCTCGGCGAAGATCGCGCCGTGCTCGACAGCGTCGATGTGGTGGAAGACGCAGGCCGAAAAGATCAAATCCACGCTGGCGTCGGGCAGCGGTATCGCTTGGCCGTCATAGCAGAGCAGCCGGGCGACGCCAGGGAAGCGATGCGCCGCCACCTGGAGGCTGCGCTTCGATACGTCGACGCCGGTGACCTGCGCCTGGGGGAAAAGCTGGGCCAGATAGGGCAGGGAATTGCCGATGCCGGTCCCGAAGTCGAGCACGGCATGAGGCTCGGAGCGGCCCTCGGCGTCCCAGCGGCGGCGCAGTTCCTGGATCTTGTAGCGGGCGAAGTAGTCCGGATCCTCGCCGCTCAGCTTGATGCTGTCGGCGTGGGTGGCCGTATACTCGTCGGCGAAGCGGTCGAACTCGGCGACGTCCAAAGACCCTGTCCTTCAGGCTTGCGGGGGGAATGCGCCGGTGTGCGCGCCGCCGCGAACCACCTCGTCCACCAGGAACAGGGGGCGTCCTTTAACCTGGGTGTAGATACGCCCTACATAGGCCCCCATGATCGCCAGGCAGCCGAGCTGCCCGACGCCGAAGAAGACCTGGATCAGGGCCAGGCTCGCCCAGCCCTTTTGCGAGTGGCCGCCCATCACCCCGATGAGCGCATAGACCACGATCAGCGCCGCCATGCCGATGCCGACGCAGGCCAGCACCACTGCGATCTTCAGCGGTGCGGTGGAGAAGCCCGTGAGCCCGTTCACCGCCAGCCGCACCATCTTGGACAGGGTGTAGGCGGTCTCGCCAGCGTGGCGGGCGTCGCGGTCGTAGAGGATTTCGCTCTGGCGGCCGCCGAGCCAGGCCACCATGCCGCGCAGGAACCTGTCCTGCTCCGGCATGGCGTTCAGCCGGTCCACGATCCGCCGCGACATCAGGCGGAAGTCGCCCACGTCCTGGGGGATGTCGACCTCCGACACCGAGTGCAGCAGGCGGTAGAAGCCCTTGGCGGTGGCCAGCTTGAAGGCGCTCTCGCCGCCGCGGGACTGGCGCTTGCCGTAGACGACATCGAAACCCTCGTCCATGCGCGCCATCATGGCCGCGATCAGTTCTGGGGGGTCCTGCAGGTCGGCGTCGATGATCAGTACGCGCTCGCCCCGGGTCAGGTTGAGCCCGGCGCTGACCGCCAACTGGTGGCCATGGTTGCGCGACAGGTTGACGCCGACAAGCTCGGGCCGCGTGAGGCTGAGCGCCTGGATGCAGGCCCAGGTCTTGTCACGCGAGCCGTCGTTGACCAGCACCAGCTCGAAGGCGTCTCCGACCGCCGCACGGGCGGCCGCGCCCATGCGCTCCACAAAGGCCGGCAGCGAGCCCTCCTCGTTGTAGCAGGGCGCCACCACCGACAGTCGCAGCGTGGCCGGGCTGTCCATCACGGCGGTGCGGGACAAAGGCGTCTGGAGCATGGAGGTGTGGGCCCCCAGCGGGCTGGTGCGGTCTTCCACGATCATGTCCATCGCGCCGGTCGGCCCTTCGCAGTCCCTCCCTCCAAGAGGTTCAGGCCGCGCCATCAGACCAGACATTCCTCACCCTTCGATGAACGCACAGCCCTCGCACGGCCACGATCGCGCCGTACAGCCCTTGGGCGCTGCAAAAGATATCCCGCACGTTTACGTGGTGTTGGCGCCCGCTCTGCTAGCACCCGCCATGCCTTTCGCAGGGATCGCCGGATGACGACGCTGGTAGTGGAGGCCGCGCCTAGCGCCTTACGCGCACCCCGTCGTACGCCCATCTTGTCGCGCCTGGGCGTCACGGGATGGGACGGCCTGGCGGTGGCGGCGCTGCTGGCGTTTTGGGCGGTGGTGCTGCTGGTGCGCTACGACGCGGCGCCCCTGCAGCTCTGGGATGAGAGTCGC
>CAXTRP010000391.1:0-3402 GCA_964246615.1 uncultured Caulobacteraceae bacterium
CCTTCATCATCGGTATCGGCGAGCTGGAGGCGTTCAAGGCCTTCGGCGCCGTCAACATCCTGGCGGTCGCGTCGGAACAGGCCTAACCGGAACAGCTACGCTTTGGCCACGTTAGCGCTGTGATGACACCGGCGTGAGGCCGGCGTCGTGGGGAGACGGGCCATGCTGGGCTGGGCGCTTCTATTCGCGGTCGTGGCGATCGCGGCCTTCTACTTCGGGTTCTTTGCGCTCGCGGGCCTTGCGGCCACGATCGCCAAGGTGCTGTTCCTGATCTTCCTGGTGCTGCTCGTCGTGAGCTTTGTGGTGCGCGCGCTTCGCGGCAATTCGGTCGTCTGACATACCGACATCAGCTACCGACCGGTCCGTGCGCCGGATATGCGGCGGACGGCGGCCGGCCGGGCTGAAGTGTGCGCCGGCGGCAGAGGTAGACTTCCTGCTCGACCTGACCGACGAGGTCGAAGCCCGATGAGCGTAGCATCGCCTGCGCCGCAGCGGCGTTCGGCAGGAACCAATTGGTCCAGTCACCGCAGTACTCGTGCTCTACGAAGTGCAGCTTGGGCCAGCCGGTCTTGTCGAAGACGTCGGTCTCCGTAAAATCGTAGTCCCGGGCTATGGGCTCTATGTCCTCCGATCCGCGTTGCAGGGACTGAAACAGGAGTAGGTCGTCTGCCACGTGCTCGTGGATCAAATCGAGTGCGAGCAGGGGATGACGCAGGTGGTAAAAGACCCCCATGAAGATGACGAGGTCGAACCGGCGTCCGAGCTTGGCCACGTCGTAGACGTCGAGTTGCTGGAACGAGATGTCGTCGAAGCCTGAGGCCTGGGCGGCGAAGCGGGCCTGGGCGAGGTACCGCGGATCGGAGTCGATACCCACCACTTGGCCTGCGCCTCGGCGCTTCATCTCGATGGCGTAGAAGCCGGCGTTGCAGCCGATGTCCAGGACGCTGGCGCCGTCCAGCGTATGCGGCAGCGTGTCGTTGAAGCCGGCGAACTTGACCCGTGGATAGTCGCCTAGAAAATGATCGGGAGCCGTCTGGACGCCGGCGAGGTCCATGTTGTGGAACCATGGGCCGAGTTCCGCGATGCGGCGGGCTACCTCGTCGCGGCTGAGGCTCTGAGCCTGGCCGCAAGCGCCTGGATTACCTGGTCTTTCATCGTCGGCCGTCATCGGTCCCCGTGTCCGCTGATCGAGCGCTGCGCTTTCCGTATTTGGAGGAGGCGAGCTGCTGCAGCGCCTCGCGATAGCTGTGCTGGAAGCCCGCGTCCACATTGGCCGCTCACGGGCGTCATTCGTACGCTTGGCCGCCTCTTCACCACCCTGCTCATCCGGTAATCTAGATGCTCGCGGTTGCGCTGCAGCGGTGGCAAGTTGTGATAGACCGCGCTGGCCGTTCACGAAGTCCCCGTTGCGAGCAAGTATAAATGAGCGCATAAAAGTGGCGTCACGCACTTCGAACCGTCTGCAAAGGCGGCGTGACAGTGCGGGCTCTTCGGGCGAGATGATCGTGGCGAAGCGAAAACGGCCAAGGATCGGTTGGTTGGGCGAGGTGATCCACGCCATGACGTCTGATCTTGGGCTGTTGCTGCCCGCTATGCTTGTAATCGCTTTAGCGCTCGTGGCCGCCTATGCCGTCTGGCGTTACCTCTGACATCGATCTTCAACCGGCGGGTGAAAGGCTTGGCCTAGCGCGTGTCCGATGGGCATGAGCTAACGCCAGGACACTGTGGCGCGATGAGCGCTAGACAGTTTTGGATGCAATGAATTGGGTGAGGGCATGACCATGGGCTACACGGTGATCGCGGCGGCGGCGGCGGCGTTGATGCTGGCGGGTGCGGCCCAGGCGCAGCCCTACTATGGCGAGGGCGATCTGCCTCCTCCGCCTTACGCCTATGTTCGAACAGGTCACGGCGGCGGCGGATGCCACGAGGACCATTTCACCTTGCTTGGCGCCCATGCCGGGGTGACGGTTCTGGGTGTGGACCTGGGCGCGTCTGCGCATCTCGGGGTACCGTACGAGCGTGGATGCGGTGGCGGCTACGCGGAAGAGATCGTGCCGCGCGCCTACGCACCCCCGCCGCCTGTCCAATATGCGCCTCCTTCGTACGCCTACCAGGGCGTTCAGGGCTATGGCTACGCTCCGGCGGAGCCACCGCCGAGGCCTATGGGGTGGGGCTGCGGCTGCGCCATTCCTGGCCGCTGGTAGATCGCATCTGAGGCGGCGTCGCGCCTTGGGCGCGGCTCTCGCAGGCCAAGACGCCGAAGCGGCCTGAGCCGAACTGCCGGCAGGCGAAACTCTCGTCGCGCCGGGTGATGTCTGGCGGGTGGGCGATCGCCGCAGTCCCCCGGACCACCCGGTCGTAGAGCCACAGGATGGCCGAGCCTGGCGTGCGCGCCGCATCGAGCAGACGATCGTTGGGGTTCTCGCCAGGCTTGAGCACCACTGGAACCACCTGCATCGGCCGGCCAGAGCGGTGTAGGAAGAAGTCGCCCAAGGCTGCGAGCTGTTCGGGATGCAGGATGGGATCGACGGGGTGGTCCCAGAGGAACACCAGTCGGGTCGCCGGCCCCCGGGCGATCGCCGCCGACGCCGCCTCGAAGTTGTAACGGCGCGGTGCCATCCGCAGGCCGCTGGTCAGCATCCAGGTCCCCACGATCAGGTAGGCGCCCGCAAGTAGCGCCATTGCCACCGGCGCGCCGCGTCGCCCCGCCACCCGGCTGATCAGCCAGACGACCGCGAGCAGCAGGCCGGGCGCGCTCGGGGTCAGATAGCGGTAGGCGAAGCTCGGCCTCAGAAAGCCGATCCCGATCAGCGCGGCTGCGGCAAGCGTTGCGGCGACCATCGCTAATGCGGGCGCTGCTGAGTCCGGGTGCGCGGGTTGGCCCGTCCCCCCCGCTCCCTGGGGCTTCAGGATCAGGCGCAGGGTCACAGCAGCCAGGGCCACAAGGGCCAGTCCCTGAAGCATAACGTCCCCACCACCCACCATATAGCCGGCGACGGCCCGCAGCTGCCCAAGGCGCAGCGGAGAATACCAAGCGATGTCGGGGCGGGCGAACTGGGCGATCCGCGGCCAGTGGAAGGCCAACCAGCCGAAGGTCGGTGCAAACGCCAGCGCTGCGGGCCAGCTCCGCAAAGCCCGCAGAGGATAGCGACCCAGATAGATGAACCCCTGCGCTGCTGCGAGGTAGAGGGCGTCGTAGTGGGTCAGGATCGCGGTCGCGGCCAGCGCCCCCCAGAGAGCGGCCGCCTTCAGCTTGGGCGAGGCCATCAGTCGGATGAACGCCAGCGTCTGCAGGGTGCAGACCAACAGCAGCATCGCGTAGCAACGCGCCTCTTGCGCGTAGCACAGGGTCGGAAACCACCACGCCAGAATCGCCGCCCACGCGAGCCTCTGCAGCCGGGT
>CAXTRP010000392.1:0-3397 GCA_964246615.1 uncultured Caulobacteraceae bacterium
CGCATCTCGCCGCGCTTCACGTTGTGCGTCAGGTGGTCGAGGAGGTCGAGCCCCACGCTGTTTTCCTGCTCCGCCTGGCGCCAACCCTCCACCTCGGGCCAGTCTGCGAAGGGATCGTGGTCCACCAAGTAGAGGACTGACCCGCCGATGCCCTCGATCGCCTTGGCGCCCGGCAGGGCCGTGTCGGTGGTATCCACATCCTTGCCGCCGCGCTGGAGGCAGGCTGCGTGCGCCACCTGCGCATCGGCGATGCGGAAGGCCATGCCGTTGGCCGATGGACCGTGCGCTGAGCGGAACGCCGCCGCCTGGCCTTCGCCGGCGTTCAGCACGAGGTTGATGCGACCCTGGCGGAAGAGGGTCAGTCCCCGGCCGGCCTCCCGCGCAGCGGCCACGAAGCCGAGCTGTTCGAACTGCAAGGCCATGGCAGCCGGCTCGGGCGAGGTGAACTCGCAGAAAGCGAAGCCGTCTAGGCCGAGGTGGTTCTTTTCAGTGACGGACATGGCTCACTTCTCCTTAAAAAACCGCTTCGAGCGCGCGGGCGAAGATCGGGATGGTCTGAGCGTTTAAACCGGCGACGTTGATGCGGCCTGAGCCCGCCATATAGATGGCGTGCTGGCGGCGGAGCGCCTCTACTTGCGTCGTAGACAGGTGCAGCAGCGCGAAGAGGCCATGTTGCTCTCGGAGCGGCTTAAGCGCGGCAAGCTCATCGGCCATCGCCTTGCGCATCGCGTTCAGCCGCGCGCGAATGCCGCCCAGCTCCACTCGCCACGCCGCGTCTAGGGCCTCGTCCTTCAGTATCGTTCGCACCACCGCCGCCCCGTGGTCGGGGGGCATGGACCAGGCGTAGCGCGCAAGCTGCAGCACATTGGACTGCACGAGGTCGCGATCCTGGTGCCGGGTGCGTACGAAGAGCGCGCCCGTACGCTCGCGATAAAGACCGAAGTTCTTGTCGCACGATTGCGCGACCAGCACAGTCTCGCATTGCTGCAGGATGCTGCGCAGCCCCGCCGCGTCCGGCTCCAGCCCTGCGCCCAACCCCTGATAGGCGAGATCGACGAAGGGTATCGCGCCACGCCAAGCCATGAAGTCACCGATCATGCGCCACTGGTCCGGCGACAAGTCGGCTCCTGTTGGATTGTGGCAGGCACCGTGCAGCAGCACTACGTCGCCAGCTTTCAAACCCTCAAGCCCAGCCATGTAGCGGTCAAAGTCAAGCGCGCCCTCGGCGGCCGAGTAGTAGGCGGCCGTTTTGACCTCCAGCCCGGCTCGTTCGAAGATGCCGGCGTGGATCGGCCAGGAGGGCGTACCTAACCAGATGCGGCCGGCGCCCCCAAGCCCCGCTGCGGCTAGTTCTGCGCCGAGCCGGAGCGCCCCAGTGCCGCCCGGCGTCTGCGCCCATGCCAATTCGGCTCGATCCACCGCGGTCCCGAACACGACGGGGATCAACCGCTCCAGGAAGCCGATGTCGCCCTCCGGGCCGAGATAGGCCTTGGTCGGCTGGTCGCGCAGTAGCACCGCCTCGGCGGACTTGACGGCCTTAAACACGGGCGTGGCACCTTCTGCGTCGCGATAGACGCCGACGCCGAGGTCGATCTTCCCGGGCCGCGGGTCGTCCCGGTAGAGCGCGATCAGTGAGAGGAGGGGGTCGGGCGCCTGAGGCTTAAGGCCGGAGAAGACGGCTGCCGACGCTGCGTTGATCCTACCACTCATTGCACAGCCGTAAGTTCACGATGCGTGTAAGATTTTTCGTCAACCGGCACGACGCCCCTCTCGACGACGGCCCGGCCCTGAAACCCGATGTGAAAGTAGCTTAAGTCAGCGTAAAGCACCTTTGGAAACTCCCCGGAGCTGTCGTTGACGGAGTAGGTCTGTTTATCGTCGAACAAGTACCGGCGATCCGAGTCAACTCGGCCATCCAACGGCTTTCTGTCGAAGGTGTGATCACAGACGCGGCCTGTCGTCAATAGGGGTGTTTCCCTCGAGACGGAGCCGAACGGCTTATGCCGGCGCTACCCGTCCGTTCGCAATCACTGACGTAACGTTTGCTGAATTGAACAAAGGCCGACCTAAGGGACGTAAATCAGCAGATTAGGCGATGCGCCAGTCCCAAATGGATTATCGCGATAGCCTTACTAAACGCGGCCGACAAGGTGATGTTAATATTTCTTGTCAGCTGATCGATAGCCGAGACCATCAACGACGGCGAAGCTGCGACACTCGTCTGGACGCGACCTCCGCTTCTCATCCAGTCATAATGAGCGTCCGGCGTTGATTTGAGCCTTGTTGGTGGTGGGTGACAAGAGGCGGGGGCGCGGAGCCGTTGCGTGGCGCAGCGAGCCCGCCGGCGTTTCCGCAGAGAGCGTCGGCGTAGGCCCGAGGCGTCAGCCAGCCGAGTTTGGAGTGCGGTTGCTCTTCATTGTAGTCGCGCCGCCAGTCCTCCAGCACAGCGCGGGCGGGCGGGCGGGCGGGCGGCAGAGAGCGGAACAGCGTCTCGTTCGGCAGCTCGTCACGAAGCCGGCCGCTGAAGTTTTCGTTGTAGCCGTTCTGCTGGGGCTCGCCGGGCGCGATGTAGTGCCAGCCGACCTTCGTCTGATCGGCCCAGCTCAGGATCGCGTTGGACGTCAGCTCAGTGCCGTTGTCGCTGACTTTGATCATCGGCCGCCCGCGCCAGCGTATGATGGCATCGAGCTCACGCCTCGGCTGCAGGGCGTCGGTGCCCAGCAAGGGATTCACATGCGACTCAGAGGTGCTAGACTCCAGGACACTGCGGGAGTCGAGCTCATGAACCACACTCTTGAGATGGATGAATGCATCACCGTGCGAGTGCCGCGTGGGACCAGCCTCGCGCTTGAGCGCGCCGCAATCGGCGCCCATGCTCGTCCTGGTCAGCTCGCTCGGCGAATGCTCTTGGACGGTTTGCGCGCCAGCGGTTTCGACCTCGCGCCGAGTATCGAAACCGGCGGCCATAGCATTGATTTCCGATAATGTTTATCGGCCAAGTTGGCTGATGTCTCTCAATGCGTAATATTTTAGCGGAGCACATTTCCGATAATATTCTACGCAGGATATCTGTTATCGATTGCGCAGAAGCCACAGCAAAACAAACCGCAACCGTTTTTTGCACTGGAAAGCTGCATATTGCATTTCAGCTAAGGGCAATGCCCAGGTTATGCATCCGGAACTTAAAGGTCTTGAGAAATAGTAGTATACACCTTTACTGCGCCTTGGCGAACCTATCCAAGACATTTGGCACGAACTGCTCAGCGAAGCCGGCCAAGAAAGCCCATATCAGCGCCTTGGCAGCGTCTACAGAAGTGGAGAAGTTCGTGAAGTGATCTAAGATGTGAACCGGCGTGGAAGTTTGACCCCGTTTCGGGGGTGATCGGCGTCTAAAAAT
>CAXTRP010000393.1:0-3387 GCA_964246615.1 uncultured Caulobacteraceae bacterium
GAAAGCGCCTGCACAGCCTGCCCGGGGTCGGCCATGAAGCTCTTTATCGACAGCGCCCATCCCGACGAAGTGCGGGAGCTCGCCGAAACCGGTCTGGTGGACGGCGTCACCACCAACCCCTCCCTGGTCGCCAAGCAGGGAGGCGTGTTCCTGGAGACGATCGCGGCGATCTGTGCGGTGGTGGATGGTCCGGTATCCGCCGAAGTGGCCTCTACGGCCTATGCCGAGATGATGGCGGAGGGCGAACGGCTGGCCGCCATCGCCCCCAACGTGGTTGTCAAATTGCCGCTGACTTGGGACGGCCTGAAGGCGGCGCGCAGCTTTGCGGAGCGGGGCGTCAAGACCAACGTGACCCTGTGCTTCTCATCGGCGCAGGCCCTGATGGCGGCCAAGGCCGGCGCAACCTACGTGTCGCCCTTCGTAGGTCGGCTGGATGACCACGGCGCCTCGGGCATGGCGCTGATCGAGGATATCCGCACCGTCTACGACACCTATGGCTTTGCGACTGAAATCCTGGCCGCCTCCCTGCGCACCACCGCGCATGTGCAGGAAGCGGCGCTCGCCGGCGCCGACTGCGCCACCCTGCCACCCACCGTCTTCCGCAGCCTGCTCACCCACCCCCTCACCGATCGCGGCCTTCGCCAGTTCATCGACGACTGGGCGTCGAGCGGCCAGACCATCCTTTGAGACCGGCTCAGCCTTCAGGACCGATGCGGCGCAGACTTGCGGCGGATGCGGGCCGCAGGCTATAAGCCGCGTTCCCCGGTTCGGATGCGTAGCTCAGCGGGAGAGCACCTCGTTGACATCGAGGGGGTCACAGGTTCAATCCCTGTCGCGTCCACCATTCCATTCTAGGCTTGGATAAGCCGGACAGGCGGCCCTTCGTTTGGTCGCTGGCCAGCAGGCGTCGCGCCCGTTGGAGGCGTCCACCGCCAGGGGTTGGTCACTTCTGGCAGACAGGACAGAAGAAACTGGAGCGTCCGGACTGGACCACGCGCCGCACCACGCCGCCGCACGTCAGCTTCGCGCACGGATCGTCTTCACGGCCGTAGACCTTGAAGGCGTGCTGGAAGTAGCCAAGCGAGCCTTCTGCGTTACGGTAGTCGCGAAGAGTCGATCCGCCGGCTGCGATGGCCTCCTGCAAGGTCGCGACAATCTCGCGGGCCAGCCGCTTCAGCTTGGCCGCCGACACCTCACCGGCTGGCCGTTCGGGGTGGAGGGCTGAGCGGTGCAGGGCCTCGCAGACGTAGATGTTGCCGAGCCCCGCCACCAAGCGCTGATCGAGCAGGCTGGCCTTGATGCTTGAGCGCCGGCCGGCGAACGCGCGCGCCAGCACCGCCGGCCCGAAGTCCGGCCCCAGCGGCTCGGGACCCAGGCTTGCAAACCAGGAATGACGCTCCAGCGCGTCGGTGGCGATCAGGTCCATGTAGCCGAAACGGCGGGCGTCGTTGAACGAGACGCTGATCCCCGTCTCGGTGGTGAGCACCACGTGAGTGTGCTTGGGATCATCGCCCGCTGCGTGGACGAAGCGGCCTGGCCTATGGTCCTCCACCAGGAAGCGGCCGGTCATGCCCAGGTGGCAGACCAGCGTCTCGCCCGTATCCAGCCGCGCCCGCAGATACTTGGCTCGACGTTCCAGGTCCAAGACGGTGGCGCCGGTCAACCGCTCGACAAAGCGCTCGGGCATGGGGAAGCGCAGGTCCGGCCGGCGCTGCTGCACGTGGCTCAGGCGCGCGCCCACCAGATGCGGCGCCAACCCCCGGCGCACGGTCTCTACTTCGGGAAGCTCAGGCATGAGCTGCAGATGGGGACCGTGGAGGCGCTGGGCGAGGGGATGGCTCGCGGGGCGCCAACACGTTCGCCCAAAGAAAAAGGGGCTCCGTCTCCGGAGCCCCTTCCAAATACAGTCAGCGTCAGGTCAGGAGGCGTAGTATTCGACCACCAGGTTCGGCTCCATCTTCACCGGATACGGCACCTCGGCCAGGTCCGGCAGGCGGATGTATTTGGCGGTGAGTTGCTTGGTGTCGACTTCGATATAGTCAGGGGTGTCCCGCTCGGGCGACTGGGACGCTTCCAGCACCAGGGCCATGGAGCGGGAGCGTTCGCGCACCGAGACCACATCGCCCGGCTTCACGCGGAATGAGGCGATGTTCACCCGCTTGCCGTTCACCAGCACGTGGCCGTGGTTGACGAACTGACGGGCGGCGAACGGCGTCGGCACGAACTTGGCGCGATAGACCACCGCATCCAGACGGCTTTCCAACAGCGCAATCAGGTTTTCGGACGTGTTGCCCTTGCGGCGCGTGGCCTCTTCATAGGTGCGCGAGAATTGCTTCTCTGTGATGTTGCCGTAGTAGCCCTTCAGCTTCTGCTTGGCGCGGAGCTGCAGGCCGAAGTCGGAAACCTTGGACTTGCGGCGCTGGCCGTGCTGGCCGGGGCCGTACGCGCGCTGGTTGACGGGAGACTTGGGACGGCCCCAAAGGTTCTCTCCCATCCGTCGATCGAGTTTATATTTCGCCGAGTGGCGCTTGGACATGTGTTCGGCTTCTCATAGCTCACGATACGCTCCGGCCCCGCGCGAGAACGGCGGGGCGATCACAACGGCGGCGGCGCATCACCCGTCATAGATATCCTGCACCGTCGAGCAGGCCCGGCAGTGAGAAGGCCAGGCTTATGCCGGCCCGAGACCGTCGGTGTCAAGGTTGCGACCCTGCACCCGGCGCGTGCAACAAAGACCGCTCCCGGTCGGTTTCCTGCGCCACACCCTGGAAGCGACGATGGCAGACGATAGCGCTCCGAGTAAGGAGCAAGCCTGCGACCCCGTTCGCCGCAAGCTCGCCTTTCCGTGCGGACTCGCCGCAGGCGTCGCTATCGCCGGCGCAGCGGCGGCCCGGCAGCGCACCGACGTCTAGGGAAGACCGTGACGACGCTGCTCGCCCCCCTTGCGCCGGACGCCCGGGCTTCACCCCCGCCGCGTCTGTGGCGGCCCAGGCAGGTGCTCGTCACCCGGTCAGCTCGCCAACATGAGCATGGCCGGGCGATCGCCTCCAGGGCCTCCGCGCTAGGGTGCGAGGTGGTGGAGCTGCCCGGCGACCGGGTGGTGCTGCCGAAGGGAAACGACGACCGCGCCGCCTACAAGCTGGCGAAATCCACCCTCGCCGTGGTGGTGGCGCCGGCCGGCAAGCGCCGTCTGCAGCCGATCCCGCCGTCCGCCGACTGGCGTTTTGATCTGGCGGAGGGTTGCCACGCCCATTGCCAGTACTGTTACCTGGCGGGGTCGCTCGCCGGGCCGCCGATCACCCGCGTTTACGCCAATGTGGAGGAGATCCTCGCCGGTCTTCCCGCCTATGTCGGCCAGGGTGAAGTGACCTCGACCTCGGCGGAGCG
>CAXTRP010000394.1:0-3384 GCA_964246615.1 uncultured Caulobacteraceae bacterium
TTGTGAGGGCGAAGCGCCGGGCGAGGGCGGAGCGGAAAGCCTCGACGCGCTGATGGGCGGCCGGGTGTGGCTGCGCCAGCCGCGCTCAGGCTACCGCGCCGGGATGGACGCCGCGCTGCTGGCGGCCTCGGCGGCGCTGAAACCGGGAGAGCGCGGTCTGGAGGCTGGGTGCGGCCCCGGTGCGGCGCTGTTGCAAGCGGCTGTCCGCAGTCCGGGCGCCAGGCTTGTGGGGGTCGAGCGCGACGTGGACGCCGCGACCCTGGCGCAGGCCAACATCGTGCTGAACGGGATGGAGGAGCGGGTCTGCGCCATGGTCGGCGATGTAGGCCGTCGGTTCGGCGCCCTCGCGCTTGCGCCTTTCGACGTCGCCTTCGCCAACCCGCCTTTCTTCGATGATCCGACCGCTCTACGTGCGCCGCACCCGGCGCGGCGCGGCGCCTGGATGGCCGATGACGGACTGGGCGCGTGGACGGCCTTCCTGCTCAAGGCGGTGCGGGAGGGCGGGCGGATCGTCATGGTGCATCGGGCCGACCGGCTGGCTGACCTGCTTGCGGGGCTCGGTGAAGGCGCAGGCTCGTTCCGCATCCGCCCCATCCACGCGCTGGCCGAGCGAGCGGCCAAGCGGGTTTTGGTGCAGGCGGTCAAGACCGGGCGCGCGCCGCTGGTGCTGCTGCCTGCGCTGGTGTTGCGAGATGCGTCAGGCGGGCTGCCGCAGGCCGATGCGATCCTGCGCGGCGAGGCTGACCTCGGCTGGGACTGAGGACCCCGCTCTGGTCAGCGCAGCACCAGGGTGGCGAGCGCCGTAAGGGTGAGCGCCGAGCACAGGGTGGAGAACGCCACCACCCGGGCCGACCCCTCGCCGAACACGCCCGCCGTCCGCGCCTGGATGAAGACGGTGACGGCAGTGGGGCAGGCGGACATCAGGATCGCGGCGGCGCGAAACGCGGCCGGCGCCCCGGACAGGGTCACCGCCACCGCGACGCATGCAGGCCCGACCAGCAGCTTGGCGGCGACCGCGAACCATACCGGCGAGGCCGCTTCCCGAGGCTGATCCACCGCCCGGCGCGCGGCAAGCACGGCGCCCAGCGCCACAAGGCCCGTGGCCGTCGCGCTCGCCGACACCATGGACATGGCGCTTTCCACCGGCGCGGGCCAACGCCAGCCTGTGAGCATCTGCGCCACGCCGATCACCGCACCCGCCACGATGGGCGTAAAAAGCCCTCGCCTCAGGGCGACGGGCCAGGCGACTCCTGCCGCCCGGTTCAACACCATGCCCGAGACCGACGCCAGCAGCACCCAGTCGATCGCGACCAGCGAGCCCGCCCAGCCCAGCGCCGCTGCACCCAGCAGCGACACCACGATGGGGAGGCCCAGAAATCCGGTGTTGCCCAGCCCGGCGCACATGGGCAGGGCCGCGCGAACCGGCGCGCCCCATCCCGCCACTCGCGCCACACCCAGCGCCAGCAGGAAAGGGCAGAGCGCGCCCACCGCATAGCCGAACAGTCCCAGGGTCACCGCCGCCGACGGCGGCTGGCCGGCGCCGAGGCTGTGGATCAGCAGCGCCGGGAAGCCCAGCCAGTAGACGTAGCGCGAAAGCCCTGTGACGTGGTCCTCATCCAGGATGCGCGCCCGGGCCAGTACAGCGCCGGCGAGCATGACCAGAAAGAAGGGCGCGATCTTCTGGACGACGAACACGGTGACCTTTCAAGGCTGGCGAACTATGGCGCCGTACTCATCTCCCAATCTCAGGCGGGTGAGTATGGCCGAATACGTTCCGGCGCCGTTCCGCGCCCTCCTTCGCCTAGGCGGCTCCTTCCCACCCCTGTGCGGAGGATGAGCTTGGCGCTTTAGAGCAGGATGATCCTGCTTGGAGTCGTCGATAATTGCCGTCTTGCCCGGACTCGTTCCAGGTATCCAGGGCGTCCCTTCAAACGGCGAACCAGCGCGCTCTGGACCCCAGGGACAAGCCCTGGGGAGACGAGGAGCAGGCGCGGGTCCGCCCGGACCCAGCCCGCTTCAGCCCCCCGCCTTGCCCATGGCGGCTTCGAGGTTTTCCGACACCTTGTCGAGGTAGCCTTCCGTGGTCAGCCAGCCTTGGTTCTCGCCCACCAGCAGAGCCAGGTCCTTGGTCATGTCGCCAGCCTCCACCGTGTCGACGGTGACCTTCTCCAGCAGCTCGGCGAAGCGGGTCAGTTCCTTGTCGTCGTCCAGCTTGGCCCGCTGCTCCAGGCCCTTGGTCCAGGCGTAGATGGAGGCGATGGAGTTGGTGGAGGTGCTCTCGCCGCGCTGGTGTTGGCGGTAGTGGCGGGTGACGGTGCCGTGGGCGGCCTCCGCCTCCACCGTCTTGCCGTCCGGCGTGAGCAGCACTGAGGTCATCAGGCCGAGCGAGCCGTAACCCTGCGCCACCGTGTCGGACTGCACGTCGCCGTCGTAGTTCTTGCAGGCCCAGACATAGCCGCCCGACCATTTCAGGGCGCTGGCCACCATGTCGTCGATCAAGCGGTGCTCATAGTGGATGCCCAGCGCCTTGAACTTGTCGGCGTACTCGGCGTCGTAGATCTCCTGGAAGATGTCCTTGAAGCGACCGTCGTAGGCCTTCAGGATGGTGTTCTTGGTGGAGAGATAGACCGGATACTTACGCGCCAGGCCGTAGGCGAAGCTTGCGTGGGCGAAATCGCGGATCGAGTCGTCCAGGTTGTACATGGCCATGGCGATGCCCGAACTCTTGAAATCGTAGACTTCGTGCTCGATCACCTGACCGTCGTCGCCCGCGAACTTGATGGTGAGCTTGCCCGGCCCGGGAACCTTGAAGTCGGTGGCCTTGTACTGGTCGCCGAAGGCGTGGCGGCCGACGATGATCGGCTGGGTCCAGCCCGGCACCAGGCGCGGCACGTTGCGGCAGATGATCGGCTCGCGGAAGATCACCCCGCCCAAGATGTTGCGGATGGTGCCGTTCGGCGACTTCCACATCTTCTTCAGGCCGAACTCCTTCACCCGCGCCTCGTCCGGGGTGATGGTGGCGCACTTCACGCCTGCGCCATGCTTCAGGATCGCCTCGGCCGCCTCCACCGTCACCTTGTCGTCGGTGGCGTCGCGGTGCTCCATGCCCAGGTCGTAATAGTCGAGGTTCAGGTCGAGGTAGGGGAAGATCAGCTTGTCCTTGATCATCTTCCAGATGATGCGGGTCATCTCGTCGCCGTCGAGGTCCACGACGGGGTTGGCGACCTTGATCTTGGACAACGGCATGGGTGGGCGACCTTCGGAGGCTGCGGCAGGGCGGCGAAACGCGCTGGGGGGAGCGCGCGGCGCTGTCATAGCCGCATCGCGCCGCGTCGCAAACCCGCCGGTTGCAGGCGCCGCGTCGGCGGTTAAAACCGCCAGCCA
>CAXTRP010000395.1:0-1599 GCA_964246615.1 uncultured Caulobacteraceae bacterium
CCTCGCCGCGCCCATGGCCGACCTGATCCAGGCCGGGGCAGGCCGCCAGATGCTGGCGACCACCCAGGGGCTGGTCCTGGCGTCGAGTGCGCCTGGTCCGTTGACCACCGGGGCGGCGCTGGGCCTCAGCGGCGACCAGCTGCAGGCGGCGGCGACCTCGGGCGGCGTTCTTCGGGGCGTGCCCGGTCCGGCGCGATCGGAGCAGGTGGTCGCAGCGCGCCCGCCGGGCTCAGGCCTGGTCGCGGTGATCGCCGTTCCGCCGCCCGCCGGCATCGGCGGTGTCGGACGGAGCTTGGCCGGCGCCGTCTTCGCCGTGGCGACGCCGCTGGCCATAGGCTTGCTGCTGACGGTGGTGCTGATGATCCAGACCCGTAAGGCCCAGACCGCCCAGCGCGCCCGCCACGACAGCGAGCAGAAGTTCCGCCTGGCGGTGGAGGCGGCGCGTTGCGGCATCTGGGAGTGGGACCTGGCGGCTGATCGGGTCTCCATGTCCGACGTCACCGGCGTCATGTTCGGCTGGGGCGGCGGCGGCCTGGCGGCGGGAGCCGACGTGATCGCCCGCATCGCGCCGGAGCACCGGGACCGGGTGCGCCAGGCGCTCCGCGGCGCCGCGGAGTTCGGGGCTCTGGACGTCAGCTTCTGCGTCCCGCACGCTTCCGGCGGCGCCGCCTGGATCGACGCCCGTGGCCAGGCCTTCGGCGTGGAGTCTGCGGGCGCGCCGGCCGCAGGGCCGCCCGCCTATGGCCGGGTGATCGGCGTGGCGCTGGACGTGACCGACGAGCGCACCGCTGAACACCGGGCTCAGGCGGCCGAGCGGCGGCTGCACGACGCCATCGACAGTGTTTCGGAGGCCTTCGTGCTCTGGGACCGCTACGGCCGCCTGATCATGTGCAACCAGACCTTCCGGGAGGTCTTCCTGCTGGAGCCCCGGGTGGTGAAGCCCGGCGCCACGCGCAGCGCGGTGCTCAAGCTCGCCGAACTCGCCGTGCGCGCCCACACCCCCGTCGCCAATCCCGTCCGCCCGGGTCTGCGCGAGTTGGAGACGGTGGACGGCCGCTGGCTGCAGGTGTCCGAGCGCCGCACGGCCGAAGGCGGCCTGGTGATGACCGCCGCCGACATCACCGGGGTCAAGCGCCAGGAGGAGGCGCGACGCCTGAACGAGGAGGCGCTGCAGCACGCCGTGTCCCGGCTGGAGGAGAGCCGGCGCGAGCTGTCCGACCTGGCTCAGAAATACCAGGCCGAGAAGTTCCGTGCGGAGGGCGCCAACAGCGCCAAGAGCGAGTTCTTGGCCAACATGAGCCACGAGCTGCGCACGCCGTTGAACGCCATCAATGGCTTTTCCGAGATGATGGTGGGAGAAATGTTCGGCCCCCTGGGCGATCGTCGCTACAAGGAGTACGCCGCCGACATCCTGACCTCGGGCCAGCACCTGCTGGCGCTGATCAACGACATCTTGGACATGTCCAAGATCGAAGCCGGGAAGATGGTCCTGCACATCGAGGCGGTGGACGTGGAGGAGATCGCCAGCGAGGCCGTGCGGCTGATGCGCAACCGCGCCGAGACCGCGGGCCTCATCGTCTCCGTGGTCGCGCCCAAGAA
>CAXTRP010000395.1:1609-3372 GCA_964246615.1 uncultured Caulobacteraceae bacterium
GCCCAAGAACCTGCCCACGATCCAGGCCGACTATCGGGGCATAAAGCAGGTGCTGCTCAACCTGCTGTCCAACGCCATCAAGTTCACCCCCCAGGGCGGCCACATCACCGTTCGCGCAGCCCAGGTGGAAGGGGCGGCCGGGCCGCGGGTGCGGATCAGCGTGGCGGACACGGGCATCGGCATCGCCGCCGACGACCTTGGCCGGCTCGCCCGACCTTTCGAGCAGATCGAGACCCAGCACTCCAAGACGCAGCAGGGGACGGGCCTGGGCCTGGCGCTCACCAAGGCGCTGGTGGAGATGCACGAGGGCCTGCTCAGCATCGCCAGCGAACCCGGCGCCGGGACCACGGTGAGCTTCACCCTGCCGCTCAGGCTCGCGGCGCCCCAGAGGGTGGAGTTGGGGATGGGACCCGTGACGGAACTGGTGTGAGCGTATTCCTCCCGCGTTGCGGAGGGAGGCGCAGCGCCTACGCCGTATAGGCCTGCGTCAGCAGCAGCTGCAGGCCGCGGGCGTCGAGCCGCTCGGGATTGCGGTCCGAGACGTAGGAGAAGCCCTCCGGCAGCGCCAGCGCGCCGTCGTCGAGATATGCCGCGCGCCGAACCAGATCGTGGCTCGGCAGGATCACGTAGCGATCCGTCAGTTCGACGGTCGAGCGGGCGTCGTCTTCGGGCACCATGATCTCGTGCAGCTTTTCGCCCGGCCGGATGCCCACCAGCTTGTGCGGCAAGCCGGGCGCGATGGCCGAAGCCAGCTCGGTGGTGCGCATCGACGGGATCTTGGGCACGAAGATCTCGCCCCCCGTCATCGCCTCCAGGCTCGACAGCACGAAGTTGACGCCCTGGTCCAGGGTGATCCAGAAGCGGGTCATGCGGGCGTCCGTAATCGGCAGTTCGGCGGCGCCTTCGGCCAGCAGCTTGCGGAAGAAGGGCGCCACCGACCCGCGCGATCCCATGACGTTGCCGTAGCGCACCACGCAGAAGCGCGTATCGCTGTCGCCCGCCATCGCTCCCGCAGCCACGAAGATCTTGTCCGACGCCAGCTTGGAGGCGCCGTACAGGTTGATGGGGTTGGCCGCCTTGTCGGTGGACAGGGCCACCACCCGCTTCACGCCGGCCGAAATGGCGGCGTTGACCACGTTCTCGGCCCCCATGACGTTGGTCTTGATGCACTCGAACGGGTTGTACTCTGCGATGGGCACATGCTTCAGCGCGGCGGCGTGGATGACGTAGTCGACGCCCCGCATGGCGGTCTGCAGGCGCGCCACGTCGCGCACGTCGCCGATGAAGTAGCGCAGGAAGGACCATTGCTCGGGCGGAAAGGCCTGGGCCATCTCGTACTGCTTCAGCTCGTCGCGGCTGAAGATGATCAGCTTCTTGGGGCTGTAGCGCTCGCAGACCGTCTTCACGAAGGCGCGCCCGAAGGAGCCCGTGCCGCCGGTGACCAGCACCACCTTGCCATCCAGGTTCGGGCGGGGAAGCAGGAAGTCGCGCATCGGCGCGGCGACGCAGGACGGAAGGGCGGCGAGGGCTGATGCGGGCATGGAGGACTCGCGCGCGAGGGCAAGGCGACGACCCTCCGCCGCAAGGTTAGGGTTCTATGGTTAACAGCTTCGCAAAGGATCAGGCGCAAGCCGACACCATGGACGCCCAAGCGCCTCGCCCCATGTCGCGACCGTTCCTGGGCTACGGGCGCCAGCTGATCGAAGACGACGACATCGCCGCGGTGGTGTCGGTCCTGCGAAGCGAGCACCTCGCCCATGGAC
>CAXTRP010000396.1:0-3370 GCA_964246615.1 uncultured Caulobacteraceae bacterium
GACGAGGGGCTTCGGTCAGGTCGCGAGCGGCGGCGAGCGCCGGCAGGGTGCGCATCTGCGGCTGCACTTCGACCTGCAGGTTCGGCTGGTCGGCGGAGCCCTGCTCGACAGGCGCGCGGGTGACCGGCCCGCCCATGTCGTCCGGCGAGGCGATCAGGGAGGCGAGGCGCATGCGCTGGCCGAAGCTGCGCCCCTTCAGCACCGTGAAGCCCGCGTCCAGCAGCTCCTCCACATTCTCGTCCCGGGCGGCGACGGAAGGGCCGCCGAGCACCACGGTGATCAGCCGGTGGCCATCGCGCACGCCCGACGCCACCAGGTTGAAGCCGGCGAGGCTGGTGTAGCCGGTCTTCATGCCGTCCACGCCCGGCATGCGCGCCACCAGGTGGTTGTGGTTCATGAGCAGCTTGCCGCGATAGGTGAAGCTCTTCAGGCCGAAGAACTGGTAGTATTGCGGGTAGTCGCGCATCACGGCCCGCGAGAGGATGGCCATGTCCCTCGCCGTGGTGATCTGCTCGCCGTCCGGCGGCAGGCCCGAGGCGTTGACGAACGTGGTCGACGTCATGCCGAGTTCGCGGGCGCGGGAGGTCATCAGCCGGGCGAACTGCGGCTCGCTGCCGCCCAGGCGCTCGGCCATGGCCACCGCCACGTCGTTGGCCGAGTGGACCGTCATGGCCGGGATCGCCTCTGAAACCGTCAGGGTCTCCCCCGCATGGGTGGAGACCTTGGACGGCATCATCGAATAGGCGTGGGGCGAGATGGTGATGACGTCGCCCATCCGCAGCCGCCCGGTCGCGAGCGCCTCGAAGGTCAGATACAGCGTCATGATCTTGGTGATGGAGGCGGGGTGGCGGAGCGCATCCGCACGCATGGTGTAAAGCACCTCGCCGGTATTGGCGTCCTCGACAATGGCGGCGTATTTCGGCTGAGCGAACAGCCCCTGAGCCTGCGCCCCCGGAGCGCCCAGCCCCGCCGCGCCGGACAGCGTAGCGGCGAAGGCGGCGATGGCTCCAGCGAAGCGCTGGCGGGCGGTAAGGGTCATCGGGGCGCCTTCGTCACTGAACGGACGGCCCCCCGACCGTCCAAGACATGGTTTATGATGAGTGTCCAACCTTTCTCCAAGGTAAACAGTGTGTGAGGACAGGATTGTCGCATATGGCGCCCCAAGTCTTCACCGCCTTGCTGCGGTGCAGCGTGACGCGTTGGTGCAGTGCACAAATTCCTTGACGGGAACGTCAGATCGCGCGAGAACGTCCGGGTGGCGGCGCCAGCCTTAATGTGATCCAGGCTCATTCGCGTCGCATCCTAGCTGAAGGAGATATGCGATGGATATGACGTCGGAGAGCATGGCCGGCCAGACCGAGCAGACCGCGCATGAGGGCGCGAACGCGGCAGCCCAGACCATGAGGCAGACCGCCGCCGCCGGTGACAAGATCATGCGCGACACCATGGATCGTGCGTCCGCCATGACCGACCACGCGTTCAAGGACGGGGTCGAGAAGTCCATGACGGCGCTGAACGAGCTCAACGCCCAGAGCAAGCGCAACCTGGAAGCCGTGGTGGAGAGCGTCACCGCCGCCACCAAGGGCGCCGAGACCCTGAGCGCCCAGGCCATGGCCTATACCAAGAAGGCGGTCGAAGGTCAGGTCGAGCAGGCCAAGGCCCTGTCCGGCGCGCGCAGCATGCAGGAAGTGGTCGAGCTTCAGACCACCTTCGCCAAGTCCGCCATGGAGGCTTACATCGCCGAAATGAACAAGGCGGCCGAACTCCTCTCCTCGGCGGTGAAGGAGAGCTTCCGCCCGTTGAGCGAGCGCGCTTCCGCCATGGCTGAGGCGATCCAGTCCCAGCGTTGAGCCCAGGCTGCCGCAGTGCCTGCGGGATTCACGAATTCAAAGCCCGGGATGGCGACATCCCGGGCTTTTTCTTGTGAGCCTCTCATCGGGTTTGGAGGGAAGGCGAGCCTCTACGGCCTTCCTTCAGCCCTCCCCGGCGCCGTAAGGGTGGGCGCCTCGGCCGCTTAATCCCGCCCCCTTTTTGTCAAGGGCTTCCAACCGCGCGAGATTTCCATATCTAATCGGCGGGCGGCGAGTTTGGCGAGGCGCCGTGGAGATGGTTCTGAATGGCCGAGCGTAAGCCAGGGGCGCCGGGGAGCGGGACAGGCTCGGCGGTCGTAACCCAGGTCAAGCCCAAGACGCAGAAGCCGTCCCTGTATCGCGTTCTGATCCTGAACGACGACTACACGCCCATGGAATTCGTGGTCTACGTCCTGGAGCGCTTCTTCAACAAGACGCGCGAGGAAGCCACAAGGATCATGCTTCACGTTCACCAGCATGGTGTCGGTGTTTGCGGCGTCTTTACCTATGAAGTCGCCGAGACCAAGGTGGCGCAGGTGGTCGACACCGCGCGGCGTCACCAGCATCCGCTCCAGTGCACCATGGAAAAGGATTGAGAGGTCGCCCCATGCCGTCCTTCTCTCGCAACCTCGAAGAAACCCTGCATCGCGCGGTGGCCTACGCCAACCAGCGCAAGCACGAATACGCGACGCTCGAACACCTGCTCTTGAGCCTCGCCGACGACCAGGAGGCGACCGCGGTGATGCGCGCCTGCAACGTCGATCTCCCGGTTTTGAAGAAGAACCTGATCAATTACCTCGACACCGAGCTGCGGTCGCTGATCGTGGATGACGGCGAGGACGCCAAGCCCACCGCCGGCTTCCAGCGGGTGATCCAGCGCGCGGTGATCCACGTGCAGTCGTCGGGCCGCGACGACGTCACCGGCGCCAACGTGTTGGTGGCCGTGTTTTCCGAACGGGAGAGCCATGCGGCCTTCTTCCTGCAGGAGCAGGACATGACCCGCTACGACGCGGTGAACTTCATCGCCCATGGCATCGCCAAGAAGGCCGGCGCGTCGGAGCCCCGCAACGTCAAGGGGGCCTCCACCGCGTCGGAGGAAAACGCCGAGGAGAAGAACACCAAGACCGGCGGCGAAGCGCTTGAGGCCTATTGCGTCAACCTCAACGAGAAGGCGCGGGCCGGCAAGGTCGATCCCCTGATCGGCCGCATGCAGGAGGTGGAGCGCGCCATTCAGGTGCTCTGCCGCCGCTCCAAGAACAACCCGCTGCTGGTGGGCGATCCGGGCGTCGGCAAGACCGCGATCGCTGAAGGGTTGGCCCGCAAGATCGTCACAGGCGATGTGCCGGAGGTGCTGGCCGGGGCCACCATCTTCAGCCTCGACATGGGCACCCTGCTCGCCGGCACCCGCTACCGCGGCGACTTCGAGGAGCGGGTGAAGCAGGTGGTGAAGGAGCTGGAGACCCACCCCAACGCGATCCTGTTCATCGACGAGATCCACACCGTCATCGGCGCGGGCGCGA
>CAXTRP010000397.1:0-3342 GCA_964246615.1 uncultured Caulobacteraceae bacterium
CGGCCGCGGCGGTCAGCATGATGATGGGCGAGGTGACCCCGTCGCGGCGCAGCTCCGCGCAGGCCTGGCGACCGTCCATGTCCGGCAGGTCCACATCCATCAGGATCAGGTCGGGGCGGTGCTCGTGCGCAGCGGCGACGCCGGCGCGCGCGGTCGCGGCCTGAAGCGCGGCGAACTCGCCCTCCTCCTCGATCTGCTCGGCCAGGACGCCGCGGAGGTCCTCGTCATCGTCGACGATCAGGATGGTTTTCGACTGGGCCATGAGGCGGCATATGGCCTGAGGACGGCCGATGCGCAAAGCGCGGTCGCGGAGAGCGGGCCTTGATCTTCACAGCGTTCAGCGACGGCCGGCTGCAGCTACGCGATCGCGAGGTCGCCTGCGCGCTCGGCCGCAGCGGGGTGATCGCTGCGGCCGACAAGCGCGAGGGCGACGGCGCCACGCCGCTGGGGCTCTGGCGGCTGCGGCGGGTGCTGTACCGTGCGGACTGGGTGGGCGCGCCGGTCACCGCCCTGCCCAGTGCGCCCATAGCGCGCGACGACGGCTGGTGCGACGCGCCGCGGGACCGGAACTACAACCGTCAGGTCAAGCAGCCCTATCCCGGCCGCTGCGAGCACCTGTGGCGGGAAGATCGGCTCTACGATCTCCTGTGCGTGCTCGGCCACAACGACGACCCGCCGGTACCCGATCTCGGCTCCGCGATCTTCCTGCACGTGGCGAAGGAGGGCTACGCGCCCACCGAAGGCTGCGTGGCGCTGGCGCGGGCCGATCTGCAGGCGCTGCTGGCCATGGCCGGACCCGGCGACGCGCTGGAAGTCGCGCTGGCGCGGGAGGAGGAAGATGACGGCTGAAGCTGGCGAAGTGTGGTTTCCCCTTCGCCTCCGTCTTGCCCGGACTTGTTCCGGGCATCTAGGGCGCGACGGGTAAAAGCCTGCCAGCGCTGCGCCCTGGGCCCCAGGAACAAGTCCTGGGGAGACGGAGAAAGGATAAGGATGGCCGGATAGTCTTCCGCTAAGGCCCGTCCACCCGGACGCCCAGGTCCTTCACCAGCCCGTCTGCCAGCGAATAGCACCAGCCGTGTACGCTGAGCGCCTCGCCTGCAGCCCAGGCGTCCAGGACAAACGGGTTGGTGGCCACGTTCTCGACCTGGCGCAGCACGTTCAGCTCGCACAGGCGATCCAGCCGCGCCGCCTCGTCCGGCAGGGCGTCGAGCGCCTCGGCGTTGGCCCGCGCCAGCGTCCGGATCGGCGACAGCCAGTGATCGATCAAGCCTAGCCGCAGACCCTGCAGCGCTGCGGCCACCCCGCCGCAGCCGTAATGGCCCACCACCAGGATGTGTCGCACGTGCAGCGCCTGCACCGCGTACTGCAGCACCGAGAGGAAGTTGGCGTCCTGAGGCGGCGCGAGGTTGGCGATGTTGCGGTGCACGAACATCTCGCCGGGATCGAGACCCACGATCTCGTTGGGCGGCACCCGGCTGTCGGAGCAGCCGATCCAGAGGTAAGGCGGGCTCTGCTTCGCCACCAGGCGCTCGAAGAAGCCGGCGTCGGCGGCCGTCTTGCTCTGCGCCCAGGCGCGGTTGCGCGCCAGCAGGTCGGGGAGATCGGGGTGATGCGCCTCGCACATGGCGGGACCCTTTTCAGCAGATTTGCGGAGAGGGCTTTAGAAGCTAAGCCGCGGGTTTTCCAGCCGCCAAGAATTACGTGGCTTTCACTTGCGCGCCCGCTGGCCGCCATGCAGCGTCTCGGCGGCTAGGGGACCGCGCCATGCTGCAGATCGACGACCTGACCCACGTCTACCCCAACGGGGTCCGCGCGCTGGATGGCGTCACGCTGCAGGCGCCGCGGGGCATGTTCGGACTGCTTGGCCCCAACGGCGCCGGCAAGTCCACGCTCATGCGCTGCATAGCCACCCTGCAGACGCCGAGCGCCGGCCACATCCGCTTCGACGATATCGACGTGCTGAAAACCCCTGAGCGGCTGCGCGCCACCCTCGGCTATCTGCCCCAGGACTTCGGCGTCTACCCGCGCGTCTCCGCCTACGACATGCTGGACCACATGGCGGTGCTGAAGGGGATCGCCGAACCCAAGGCCCGGCGCGCCGAGGTCGAACGGCTGCTGGAGCAGGTGAACCTCTACGGCGTGCGCAAGAAGGCGCTGGCGGGCTTCTCCGGCGGCATGCGCCAGCGCTTCGGCATCGCCCAGGCCCTGATCGGCGGTCCCGGCCTGATCATCGTGGACGAACCCACAGCGGGGCTCGACCCGGAAGAGCGCAATCGCTTCCTGAACCTCTTGGCCGAGATCGGGGAGAACGTAGTGGTGCTGCTGTCCACCCACATCGTGGAGGACGTGTCGGACCTCTGCCAGGCCATGGCGGTGATCGCCGGCGGCCGCATCGTCCGCCAGGGCGCGCCCACGGCCCTGGTCGCCGAGCTGGACGGCCGCATCTGGACCAAGACGGTGGACAAGGCCGACATCCCCGCGATCCGGGAGCGGTACGAGCTGATCTCCACCCGCCTGTCGGGCGGTCGCACGGTGGTGCACGTGCTGAGCCCAGCCGATCCCGGCGACAGTTTCCGCCACCATCAGGGCGGGTTGGAGGACGTCTACTTTTCCAGCCTCCACACCGCGCGCCAGGTCCCCTCGCAGCGAGCGGCCTGAGCCGATGTTCGCCGCCATCGCGGGCTTCGAGCTCCGCTACCAGCTGAAGAACCCGGTGTTCTGGGTCGCAGGCCTGCTGTTCTTCCTGATGACCTTCGGGTCGGTGGCCAGCGACACCATCCAGCTCGGCTCCACCGCCAACGTGCACGCCAACTCGCCCAACGCGATCACCACCACGTGTCTGATCTTCTGCATCTTCTTCATGTTCGTCTCCACCGCGTTTGTGGCCAACGTGGTGGTGAGGGACGACGACACCGGCTACGGCCCGATCCTGCGGGCGACGCGGCTTGGCAAGTTCGACTATCTCTACGGCCGGTTCCTGGGCGCCTTCATCGCGGTGGCGCTGTGCTTTCTGTTCGTGCCCTTGGCCATGATCGTGGGATCGGCCATGCCCTGGGTGGACCCGGAGAAGTTCGGACCACTGCGACTCGACGCCTACCTTTACGTCTACGTGGCGCTGGTGCTGCCCACCCTGTTCCTGGTCTCCGCAGGCTTCTTCGCTCTCGCCACGGCCACCCGCTCGCTGATGGCCACCTACGTGGGCGTGGTGGCGTTCATGATCATCTATCTGATCGCCATGGCGCTCGCGGCCAAGCCGCAGCTGCACACGCTGATGGCCTATGTGGAGCCCTTCGGCATCGCCGCCTTCAGCGGCGCCGCGCGCTACTGGACCGCGACAGAGCG
>CAXTRP010000398.1:0-2790 GCA_964246615.1 uncultured Caulobacteraceae bacterium
CCCTTCGCCCTCGCGATCCTGGTCGCCGGCGTTGCGCGGGCCGAAAGCCTGACGGTCGCGCTGGACCATTCGGCCCGGCTGACCGTGCGGGGCGCATCCAGCGTGGTGGTGGGCGATGCGACGGTGGCCGACGTGACGGTGGTGGACGGCCACACCGTGTTCGTCGAGGGCCGCAACTACGGCTCCACCGCCATCGTCATCAACGACCGCATGGGCCGCACCCTCTACTCCGGCGACATCACCGTCGGGCGACCGGCGGGAGTGTCGGTCTACCGCGGACTGGTGCGCTCGGACTTCGCCTGCGCCCCCGAGTGCACGGCCGTACAGCACGCCGCCTCGACCCCGCTGAACGGCGCGATCGCGCAGACGCGCTGACGGCGTCGGTCGAGCCCTCCTCCGCCATGCGCGCGCCCCGCCTCCGACCCCTCGGCCGCACCCTGAACGGTGTCGGCAAGGGGCTGCGCGATCGCCGGGGCGCCACGGCGGTTGAGTTCGCCATCATCGCCTCGCCCTTCATCTTCATGATCTTCGCCATCATACAGCTGGCGCTCTACTTCATGGTGCAGGTGACCCTGGACAACGCCGTGGCCATAGCCGCCCGCCAGCTTCGGACGGGCCAGTCGGTGGCCGACGGGACCAACGACACGTCAGGCGAAGCTGCTTTCAAGACCTCGGTATGCAACAACATGTCATGGCTGCAGAGCCAGTGCCAATCCGGCGTAGCCAATACCAGCGGGCTTCAGTACCTGGTGCTCGACGTGCGCACGCTCGGCAGCGGCTATAGCGGCGCATCCAGCGCCCCACCCATGACCAGCAACGGCGCCATGAACACGTCCAGCTTCTGCTACTATTCCGGCGGAGCCGGCAGCGCAGTGGAGATGCGGGCCTTCTACCGCTGGCAGCTCGTCTCCCCGATCCTCGCGCAGGGCCTTCAGACCTTCAGCGGCGTCGCCGAACTCCAGTCCACCGAAGTGTTCCAGGTGGAGCCCAACGGCCAGACCAATCCCTCGACCGCCACATGCTGAGCATGGCCCCCATCGCCATCTCGCGGGGCCTCGCCCGGCGTCTGGCGCGCGACCGACGCGGCGTGGCCGCGGTGGAGTTCGCCTTCATCGCGCCGCTGATGATCTTGTTCTACATGGGCTTGGCCCAGCTCTCCTCGGCGATCATCGCCAGCCGGCATACCAACCACTCCACGTCGTCGCTGGGCGATCTCGCCGCCCAGTGTTCAAACATCAACGACAGCGACCTCAGCAACATCTTCAGCGCCGCATCCGACATCATGGCGCCCCTGCCGGTATCCACCACGATCCTGAACCAGCGGGCGTCCAGCGTGATGGTCACCGACAGTAGCGGCACGACCCAGGTGCAGTGGAGTTCGGTTCCCGCCGGCCAAACCACGATGACGGCCTATCCAGTGAATACCAAGGTCACGCTTCCCGCCAACCTGGTCAGCGCCCAGAACGACAGCGTGGTCATGGCCGAAACCATCTACAAGTTCACCTTTCCAGGGAACTTCTCGATGAACTTCAGCGCCAAGTCCTACTTCAAGCCTCGCAAGAGCGCCCAAGTCGTCTACGCCTCCGCAGGTACGAGCTGCTATTCCAGCTGAGGGTGGAGCGCCTGCGGGCGCGAACCTCGCGTCGCGGCCACTCTCCTGCAGACATCGCCTAGCGCTTGGCCAGCGGATGCGCCGTCTCCACGGTGCGACGCAGGCGCTCGCTGGTGACGTGGGTGTAGATCTGGGTCGTGGCGATGTCGGCGTGGCCGAGCAGCGTCTGGACCACCCGCAAGTCCGCGCCGCCTTCCAGCAAATGGGTGGCGAAGGCGTGGCGCAGCACGTGCGGGCTGACCCGGGTCGGATCGATCCCCGCCTTCACCGCCGCCTCGTCCAGCAGCTGCGCCACGCGCCGCGGCGTCACCCGCCCGCTCGCGCCGGTCGAGGGGAACAGCCACGGATTGGCCTTGTCGCGGCGGGGCAAAAAGGCCGGCCGGTGCGTCAGCCAGGCTTTCACCGCAGCGCGGGCTGCGCCGTTCAGGGGAGCCAGGCGGTCCTTGCCGCCCTTGCCGCGCACCATAAGGAAGGCCGGGTCGCGGACCACCGCCTGCAGCGGCAAGGCCGTCAGCTCCGAGATGCGCAGACCCGCGGCGTAGAGCACCTCGATCATGCAGGCGAGCCGCGCGCCCTCCCCTTCGCCAAGCGCGGAGCCTGACGCGATCAGACGCTCCACCTCGCTCCGCGACAGCAGCTTGGGCAGGGGTCGGCCCTTCTTCGGAGCGTCGACCCGGCGGGACGGATCGTCCTGGCGCCAGCCTTCCTCAAGGGCGAAGCGGAAGAACTGGCGCACCGAGGCTCGCCGCCGCGCCGCGGTGGCGGCCGACAGTCCCCGCGCCGACAGCTCGGCGAAATAGCCCTCCACCTCGGCCAAGGCCGCCTGTTCCAGCGGCCGGCCGCGCGCGAGAGCGAAGGCGTGGGCGTCGGCCAGGTCCTTGCCGTAGGCGATCAGGGTGTTGCGGGCGCAGGCGCGCTCCGCCGACATCATCTCCAGAAAGGCTTCGATGCGGGCTGTGGGCATGGCGATGCTTGGGAGCGGTTCAGTCCTGAGGTGCGCAGGGTGGACCCTTCGTGTTAAGCGCGCGTGTCGCCATGACCATGATGAAACCCTCTTCGACGCCGGCCGCAGCGGCAAGCGCCGGCCCCGCCCCATCCCTGCTGCAGCCTGCGCCCATGCTCGTGCGCGACCGCCTGAGGGAGCGGTCCGTCGTGCTGGTGGGCCTGATGGGTGCGGG
>CAXTRP010000398.1:2800-3332 GCA_964246615.1 uncultured Caulobacteraceae bacterium
GGGCAAGAGCACCGTGGGACGGGGTCTGGCGGCGGCGCTCGGCCTGACGTTTCGCGACGCCGACGAGGAGATCGAGCGCGCGGCCCGGCGCACCGTGGCCGAGATTTTCGCCGAGCACGGGGAGCAGGTGTTCCGCGACGGGGAGCGGCGGGTGATCGCCCGCCTGATCACCCAGGAGCCGCCGCACGTGATGGCGGCCGGAGGCGGCGCCTTCATGGACGTCCAGACCCGCAGCCTGGTCCGTGGGGCGGCGCTCTGCGTCTGGCTGAAGCCCGACCTGGAGGTGATGGTCCGCCGGGTGAGCCGGCGCAACACCCGCCCCCTGCTGCAGGGACGCGACCCGCTGGAGGTGCTCACGGGCTTGGCGGAGCAGCGCTACGGACATTATGCCGAGGCGCACATGACGGTGGAGACGGCGGACGCCAACGTGGCGTCGAGCGTCGCAGCAGTCATGGACGCGCTGGCGGCCTATCTGGCCGAGGAGGCGCAGCGGTGAGCGATGCGACCGACCGGCGGGTGCGGGTGGGCCTCG
>CAXTRP010000399.1:0-662 GCA_964246615.1 uncultured Caulobacteraceae bacterium
GGCATCGGCGAGGGAGGCGAGCTGCGCCAGCCGCTGGGTATCTCCATCATCGGCGGGCTGATCGTCAGCCAGGTGCTGACGCTGCTCACCACGCCCGTCGTCTACCTGTACCTGGACCGCCTGCACCAGCACCGCCCCCGCCGCCTGCCCCGAGGCCTGGCGAGCGGCGGGGCCGCGCCCATGCCAGCGGAGTGATCGAGCCTGAGATGATTAAGACGACCGTGCTCCCTTCCGACTGGCCGTTGGACGCCGATCCCGCCCCTTCCGTCTCCCCCGGACTTGTTCCGGGGGTCCAGAGCGCGTCCACCAGCCGCAAAGCGCGCCGCCCTGGATGCTTGGAACAAGTCCGGGCAAGACGGAGAACAACGGCGAGCCTGGCCCTCCTCACCGCCCTCGCCCTCACCACCTCCGCCTGCCTGGTCGGCCCGGACTACCAGCGCCCCTCGGCCATCCTCGCGCCGCAGTTCAAGGAGGCCCAGGGCTGGACCCCCAGCCGTCCGGCGGACGGCATCGACAAGGGCGCCTGGTGGTCGGTCTACAACGATCCGGTGCTCGACGGGCTGGAGCGCCAGGTGGCGGGCTCCAACCAGACGGTGGCGGAGTTCCTGGCCACCTACCGACAGGCTCGCCAGATCACAGCGGAGGCCCGGGCGAGCTTCTTC
>CAXTRP010000399.1:672-3305 GCA_964246615.1 uncultured Caulobacteraceae bacterium
GCCACGCGCGAGGCGCGCGCCAACCTGTTCCCCACCGTCAGCGCCAACGGCTCGATCCAGGACAACCACTCCGGCGGCCGCTCGGGCGGAAGCACCACCACTGGCACGACGACCGGGACGACGACCGGGACGGGGACGGGGACCACCACCACGACCGGCGCCGGTGGAACCGTCGCCGCATCCGGCGGGTCCGGCGGCTCGGTCACCTCCTACACGGCGTCGCTGGACGCCAGCTGGACGCCGGATCTCTGGGGACGCATCCGCCGGGAGGTGGAGAGCGACAGGGCGCAGTCCCAGGCCAGCGCCGCCGACATCGCCAACGCCCGCCTGTCGGCCCAGGGCCTCCTGGCCATGGACTACTTCGCCTTGCGCGCCAACGACGTGCAGCAGAAGCTGCTGCGCGACACCATCGCCCAGTACCAGCGCTACCTGCAGCTGACCCTGAACCAGTACCACGCCGGCACCCAGTCCCGGGCGGCGGTGCTGTCCGCCCAGACCCAGCTGCTGGGCTCCCAGGCCAACCTCACCGACGAAGCCTCGAACCGGGCGCAGGCGGAGCACGCCATCGCCGTGCTGGTGGGCCAGGCGCCCGGCGGCTTCGCCATCGCGCCCACCGACACGCTGATGACGACGGTGCCGATCGTCCCGGCCAGCCTGCCCTCGACCCTGCTGCAGCGTCGCCCCGACATCGCGGCGACCGAACGCCGGGTGGCCAGCGCCAACGCCCTGATCGGGGTGCAGGAGGCGGCCTTCTATCCCGACGTGTCGGTCTCGGGCTCCGAGGGGCTGGCCGCCGCCAGCTTCGGCGCGCTGTTCAACGCGTCCAGCAACTTCTGGTCTGTAGGCGGCACCATCGCCGAGGAGCTGATCGACTTCGGCGCCCGGCGCGCCGCGGTCCGCGCCGCCTCGGCCCAGCGCGACAACGCCATCGCCACCTACCGCCAGACGGTGCTGAGCGCCCTGCAGGGGGTGGAGGACCAGCTGGCCATCCTGCACGTCCTGCAGGGCGAGGTGGTGCAGCGTCAGCAGACCGAAGCCGCCGCCCGCCAGAGCTACCAGCTCGACCTCAACGAGTACAAGGCAGGCACGGTGGACTTCACCACCGTGCTCAGCGCCGAAGCCACCCTCTACGGCGCCGCCGAACAGGTGATCACCATCCAGCAGGAACAGCTCCAGGCCAGCGCCCTGCTGATCCAGGACCTGGGCGGCGGCTGGGACACCCGCGACCTGCCGAAAGGGTGAGAAAGTTATCTCCCCTACGCAGTGGGGGAGTACGGCCGAAGGCCGGGAGGGGGCCGCGCGGGAGCGCGGAAGCCGCATCGACGCATGTTCCGTGCTCGCGCACGGCCCCTCCACCGCGTTCCGCGGTTCCCCTCCCCATCTGCGATGGGGAGGATCACATCAGGCGTCACGCGCTCATCGCTTCCGGCTCTCGGCGTTCGCGCTTGACCAGCAGCTTGTTGAGGGCGTGGACGTAGGCCAGCACCGTGGCGACGATGGTGTCGGTGTCGGCGCCCTGGCCGTCCACCAGGCGACCGTTCTCCTCAAGCCGTACGGTGACGCGAGCCTGGGCGTCGGTCTCCGGCGTCACCGCGCCTATGGAGAACAGCGCCAGCGCGGCCTCGTGCGGGAACACACTCCGTACCGCCTTGAAGGCCGCATCCACCGGCCCGTCGCCCTCGGCCTCGGCCGAACGCCGCTCGCCGTCCACGCTCAAGACCAGCGACGCCCGCGACGGCCCCTTTGAGCCGGAGCGGACCTCCAGGTCCTCGAAGCGGATGCGCTCGTGGTCGCGCACCACGGTCTCGTCGACCAAGGCGATGATGTCGTCTTCGAACACCGTCTTCTTGCGGTCCGCCAGGTCCTTGAAGCGGCGGAAGGCCTCGTTCAGCCGGTTGTCGCCGATCTCGCCGTAGCCCAGCTGCACCAGCTTGTCGCGGAAAGCGGCTCTGCCGGAATGCTTGCCTAAAACGAGGTTCGATTTGGTCCAGCCGACGCTGTCCGGCGTCATGATCTCGTAGGTGGCGGCGTTCTTCAGCATTCCGTCCTGGTGGATGCCGCTCTCGTGGGCGAAGGCGTTGCGGCCCACGATGGCCTTGTTCGGCTGCACGTCGAAGCCGGTGATGGTGGACAGCAGGCGCGAGGTCTTCAGGATCTTGGTCGTGTCGATGTGGTGGACATAGGGGTTGGCGTCTGGCCGGGTGCGGATGGCCATCACCACCTCCTCGATGGAGGCGTTGCCGGCCCGCTCGCCGATGCCGTTGATCGCGCCCTCCACCTGGCGCGCGCCGCCGTCGAAGGCCGCCAGCGTGTTGGCGACGCCGAGCCCCAGGTCGTTGTGGTTGTGCGCCGACAGCACCACGGCGTCCGCCCCCGGCACCCGCTCGCGCACGGTGGAGAAAATACGCTTCAGGTCGGCGGGCACCGCATAGCCCACGGTGTCTGGGATGTTGATGGTGGTGGCGCCGGCGGAGATGGCGGCCTCCACCGCGCGGCACAGGAAGTCGATGTCGGTGCGCGTGCCGTCCTCCGCCGACCACTCCACGTCGGCCGCGTGGTTGCGGGCCAGCGTCACCGAGGCGGTGATGGCCTCCAGCACCGCGTCCGGCTCCATGCGCAGCTTGTACTTCATG
>CAXTRP010000400.1:0-3249 GCA_964246615.1 uncultured Caulobacteraceae bacterium
TCCCGCACGCGCACCGCGCCGGCATGGGCGCCAAAGGCGCGCAGCGACCCGCGTAGCTCCTCGCGGGCGGTCTGCGTCTCTACCCTGAGCTTGGTGAAGTTAAGCTGGTTGGAACGGTTGATAAGCTCGACTATGCGCTCGAAGTCGGGCTCGACATCGGGGTCGATGGAGACCTCGATCTGCGATTGGCGCAGGAAAGCTTCCGCCCCGCCGCTCGCCGCCGCCTGGGCGACCGCCTTCTGCTCCAGCGTCTTGTAGTGCTGCAGCCGGGAGAGAGCCGGATCGCTTTTACCGCGCAGCGGCTCCATGCCGAGGAGGTGGGGCAGGATGTCGGCGGGATCGGCGGTCATCAGGCCCGGCGCAAAGTGGCGGGCCTCGGCCAGATTCAACGGATTGTCGTCGATGAAGAGCACGTTCTGCGGGCGCAGGTTCGCCTGCTCGATGATGTTTGAGACCACTGCACCCTTGGCCTCAAAGCCGATGCGCGGGAAGACGAAGTCGCTCCAGGCCCCGCAGGCCTCGAGTTCGCGTCGGACGCCGTCGAAATCGTTCTTCGAGCAGATCGAGGAGACGATGCCCCGTCGGTTCAACGCCTTGACCATCGCGATATTGGCCGCAGTGACGTAGACCGGCCCCTCGCTTAGCGTGCCGTCCCAGAAGGTCTCATCCAGGTCCCAGATGACCAGCTTGACGGGCGAAGACAGTGACGGTGGAGCGCGCGGTTCCCTGGTCAGCGTACTCGTGTGGGCGTTCACGCGCGCGCGCGCCCTAGAGGGCGCGGCGGTGCACTTGGGGGCGGGACCACCCGATCGGCCTTGACGAGGCCGGCGCGCAACGCGTCGGCGAGTGCGCCGACGTGCGGCGGACGGAGGATGCCCCTATGGTCGCCGGGAAGGTCGCAGACCTCCAGCCGGCCCCGGACCACGTCCCGCCAGCCCGAGCACTCGTCCCAGTCTCGCTCGGCGTCGGCGGCGCGCAGGAGGAGCACGTCGCCCTCATAGGGAGACGGCTTGTAGCTTTGCGCTGCAATCTCAACCGCGCGGCTGAAGCTCACCTCTGCGGCGGCAGGCTCCGGCGCGCGCCGTGTGATGGCCACCTTGCCCTTCCGGGTCGCCCGTCGGAAGACTTGGCAGGGAGAGGCGTTGTTCACCGCGTCGAGCAGAACGAGCAGGCGCACCTCCTCGCCCTCGTCCAGCAATTTCTCGGCGTCGGCATAGTCCATCACCCCCCAGCGGCACCAGCCGCCGAGATGGTAGGGGCCGTGAGGCTGAAAGCTTCTCAGAAGGCCGACCAGCCGTTCGCCGACCTGGCGGCCATGAAGGCGGGTGTCGGCCGCCGAAAGGTTCGGAGCGTCCAGGTTCAGGCCGATGAAAGGTTGGTCCGGCGCTAGGTGCTCCGCCAGGCTCCGCATCTGGGGCCCGACATCGAACCAGATCAGCGGCGAGCGCTCGCCGAGCGGCTGCAGGGGAATGTGCGTCAGCGCCGGAATGGCGGGGCCGTCCAGCAGGCGCGCCATGGCCGCGAGGTCCGCTGCGGCGAACAGCTGCGCCATGGTCAGGGTGCGCCCGAAGGCCTCCTGGATGCGGCGCAGGAGCCTAAGCGTCAGCAGCGAGTAGCCGCCGAGGTCGAAGAAATTGTCCCGGGGCGAGACCGAGGGGAGGTTCAACACGCTGGCCCAGATGCCGGCGAGCCTGGCCGCGGTGTCTCCCCCTGGCTCGCCGGCCATCGCGGTCACAGTGGCGCGGGTCGGCGGGGGCAGGGCGTTGCGGTCGATCTTGCCGCCCGCGGTCATGGGCAAGGCGTCCATGCAAACGAACGTCGACGGGATCATGTAACCGGGCAGCCTGCCGGCCAGGGCGCGGCGGAGGTCGACGGAGCCCAGGGGCTCCTCACCGCGTTGCGGCGCGACATAGGCGACCAGCGTCGTCTCGCCGTCCTCGTCGGGCAGCGTGGTCGCCGCCGCCCAGCCGACGCCGGTACAGGCCAGCAGCGCCGTCTCCACCTCGCCGAGTTCAACCCGAAAGCCGCGCAACTTGACCTGATGGTCCTGCCGCCCGAGGCACTCCAGGACGCCGTCATCGCGGCGCTTCGCCAAGTCGCCAGTGCGGTAGAGCCGTTCCCCGTCACGCTCCACGAAGCGCTCCCGAGTCAGGTCGGGGCGATTGCGGTAGCCCCTGGCGAGCCCTCGACCGCCGATATGGAGTTCGCCGACCTCGCCGGGTCGAACCGGGCGGCCGTCCTCGTCCAGGATGCGCAGGGTGGTGTTGTCGACGGGGCCCCCGATATGCGGCGCCGTGGTCCCTGGCTCGACCCTGGCCATGGCGGACCAGACCGTCGTCTCGGTCGGGCCATAGACGTTCCAGACGGCGTCGCAGCGCGTCAGCAGCCGGTCGGCCAGCTCGCGTGTCAGGGCTTCGCCGCCGCACATCACGGTCAGCCCCACCTTGCCGACCCAGCCGGCCTCCAGCAGGTAGCGCCACTTCGACGGCGTCGCCTGGGCGAAGGTGCAGTCGGCTTCCCTGATCAGGGCGGCCAGCGCGTGAGGGTCCGTCAACGCGGGCTGGTCGGCCAGCGCCAGGCTCGCGCCCACAGTCAGGGGCAAGAAGATTTCCAGCACGGAAATGTCAAAGGCCGTGGTGGTGGCGCCCAGCATGCGGTCGCGTTGGGTGAAGCCCGGCTCCCGCAGGAACGACGCGATCAGGTTCAAGACTGCGCCGTGGGTGACCTCAACGCCTTTGGGCCGGCCGGTCGACCCGGACGTGTAGAGGACATAGGCGAGGTCGTCGGACCTGACGGCGGGACGCTGCAGGGCGGCGGCGAGTACGCGGGGAGCGGCGTCGCATCGAAGACGCGGTATGCCGGTCGTCTGGAGGCGGCCGTCCAGAGCAGCCTCGCTCAGCACGGCGGCGGGGCCGGCGTCGGTCAGGATCGCCTCCAGCCGGGCGTCGGGCTGTTCGGGATCGAGCGGGAGATAGGCGCCCCCCGCCTTCAGCACCGCGAGAAGCGCGGCCACCATGTCCGGCGATCGCGCCATGTACACGCCCACGAGATCGCCCGGCTGCACGCCCGAGCCGATCAACAGGCCAGCGAGCTGCTCGGAGCGGTCGTCCAGCCATTCATAGCTGAACCGCCGCCCTTGGAAGATCAGCGCGCAGGCGTTCGGGTCGCGACGGACCTGGGCCTGCATGGCGGCGTGCAGTGAGCCCGCGCCGGTCGAGGCGACTGTCTGCGGCGCTGGAGCGACCGAGG
>CAXTRP010000401.1:0-3236 GCA_964246615.1 uncultured Caulobacteraceae bacterium
GGCCGCGCTGGGCATACATCATCACCGCGTCCACCAGGAAGGCGTCGCGTTTCCACTTGAACCAAGGCCCCTTGGGTCGGCCGCCCTCATAGACGCTGTCCAGCCGCTTGAGCATCACGCCCTCGGCGGCCTGGGCGTCACCCTCAGGCGGCTCGCCCCGGATGGCGGCCAGCGCCTCCCAGCTGTCGAAGGCGACCAACGGCGACAGGTCCAGGCGCTGCCCGCCGTGGGCGCCCACCAGCGCTTCCAGGCGGGCGCGGCGCTCGCTCCAGCTGAGGCCGCGGACATCTTCGCCCGCGTCGGACAGGATGTCATAGGCGCGGATGGCCACCGGAAAGGCCTCGGCGACCTTCGCCGTCACAGCCTTGCGGTTCAGCCGCTGCTGAAGATCGCCAAAGGGCGCCACGTGATGGTCGCGCAGCACCAGCAACTCGCCGTCCAGCACGCCGTCGAAGTCGAGCGCGGCCATGAGGTCGGGGAAGGCGCCGGAGATCTCGTCGCCCGTGCGGCTGTAGAGCCGCGCGACACCGCCCTCCCGGATCGCCTGGACGCGGATGCCGTCCCACTTCCATTCCGCCGCATAGGCCTTGGCGTCCAGCCGACCGAAATCTATCGCCTCGTCGATGGGCTGGGACAGCATCATGGGGCGGAAGCGACCGGGCGCCTGCGTCGACGGGCGTTCTCCCCTCCCCTCCAGCCAGGCGAACAGCTCGACGTAAGGCGGCTCCAGCCCGTGCCACACCTCCTCCACATCCGAGGCCGAGACGTCTGCGCCATAGTCCTGGGCCAGGCTCGCCGCCGCCGTCTTCGCCAGCCGGGCCGAGAGGCCGACCCGCAGTTCGCCGGTGATCAGCTTCAGCATCGCCCAGCGCCCCTCCGCGTCCAGCGTATCGAGCCAGCCCTCCACCAGCGCGGGGATGTCGGCCCGCGCGGTGATCCGCAGGGCGTCAACGACCTCGGGCAGGGTCGGGGCTGGCGCGTTCACGCCGTGGCGCGCCGGCCAGACCAGCGACGCCGTCTCCGCCAGATCGCCCACGTAGTTGTAGGACCAGCCGAAGAGCACCGGGTCCATGCGGGCTTCCACCAGCTTGCGGATCATGGCGGGCTTGGCGGCGTGGAAGCTCAGATCGCCGGTAAGCGAAGCGAGGGCCAGACCCCGCTCCGGGTCCGGAGCTGTCGCCAGGTAATCGTGCACCAGCTTGAGCTTGGCGTTGCGCGAGCTTGTAAGCGACAGGCGGTCGAGCAGGTGGGCGAAGGCGCGCATGGCGGGACCTGAACGACGCGAGCCGCGGAACGGCTGCTAAGCTTAGCTCACACACGCATTGACAGGGCGGGCTCAGGCTGGAATGTCCGCCTCGCCTGCAGCGGCCGCGTACCCGAGCCCCCAAAGAGCCATGACCTATATCGTCACCGACGCCTGCGTGAAGTGCAAGTTCATGGACTGCGTGGAGGTCTGTCCCGTGGACTGCTTCTACGAGGGCGAGAACTTCCTGGCCATCAACCCGGACGAATGCATCGATTGCGGCGTCTGTGAGCCGGAATGCCCCGTCGACGCCATCAAGCCCGACACCGAGGACGAGCCGGATGGGCGCTGGCTGAAGGTCAACTCCGACTATGCCAAGGTCTGGCCGAACATCACCGTAAAGGGCACGCCTCCGGCCGACCGGACTGATTTCGAACGCGGGACAGGCAAATTCGAGAAGTATTTCGATCCCGCACCCGGCAAGGGCGCCTGACGCACGGCCCACAGAGTCGATCACGCTTCACGAGGCCGGATACAGGAGAGATGACAGCGGGCGGCGGCTGCGCGCGCTTTCCTTCCAGCGACATTTGTGCTATCTCTTAAGATCGATGGGGCGATTATTTTCGCACTCGCCCGCCCCGTCGATCGTAGCAATCGCCGTCCTTATAAGACACGCCTGGACCCTGGTCTTCGGGTGTTTTGAGTCGCCAAAAGTCAGGCTCCAGTCACGCACCTGACAAGGGTGCGCGGGACTTGACCGATGCGGCGGGACGGCTTGCAACGTGCAGGCGCCCTCGGCCTGCGCGCTGCGCAGGACCTTTGAAGGACGCCATGACTCATAGCGCTGACGGCTTCGCCGTCTCGGATCACGTGGTCTACCCCGCCCACGGCGTCGGCCGGATCGTGGCGGTGGAGACCCAGGAGGTGGCGGGCATGGCGCTTGAGGTCTACGTCATCGGTTTCGATCACGAGAAAATGACGCTCCGCGTTCCCACCAAGAAGGCCAAGACGGCCGGGCTTCGTTCGCTGGCGGGCTCCGACGTGGTGTCCAAGGCCATGACCACGCTGAAGGGCCGGGCCCGGGTGAAGCGCACCATGTGGTCCAGGCGCGCCCAGGAGTACGAGGCCAAGATCAACTCCGGCGACCTGATCTCCATCGCTGAGGTGGTGCGCGACCTGCACCGCGCCGACAACCAGCCGGAGCAGTCCTATTCGGAGCGCCAGCTTTACGAATCGGCCCTGGACCGCATGGCGCGCGAAGTCGCCGCCATCGAACAGATCGACCGCGACGCGGCGGTGAACCTGCTCACCAAGTCGCTGGTCAAGGCCGCCTGAAGCCGACTGCCGGTCAACCGACGCAGGGGAGCCTCGCCGACGCGACGCTCCCTTCTCCACGGCTGATGACGAAGCCTCCCGCGCACGCTCCCTGAAACGGACGTTTGCAGCGACTGGTTTGGGTGGTTCTCTGCCATTGCCCGCATTCGCAGCGAAGGCCATACTAACCCCATGAACACCGAAACTGCTCGTCGGGGGATGCTTGCTAAGTTCATAGGGCGCGAGAAAGTAACGAACGAAAGCACGCTTCTGCAAGACCTGGGCATCGCCGGGGACGACGCATGGGAGCTTCTGGAAGAGATTAACCTGCGGTTCGGCACAGACTTTAGCAAGATGCCGTTTTCATCTTACTTCCCAGACGAAACCGAGGCGCTTGGAGTCCATTGGGCGAAGCTCATTGGTCGTCGTAGCTCCAGGAGGCCACTTACCGTCGGTCATCTTGAGAACGTCATCGATCGAGGCGTCTGGTTTGATCCTTCGGGTAGCGGGACGGCTGCTTAGGGTCGGCAACACGTTTGAGCACCCTGCCCGAAACTCGCCATTTGGCTCACCGGAGGCATTCTGCCGCAAAGCGGACCCTCCCAACGGGGAAGATGGGTGGATTACGGAAGGCCAGCTCAGGCTCTGCTGTCGCCTCGCGGTGCGTCCAGCGGTGTGC
>CAXTRP010000402.1:0-3234 GCA_964246615.1 uncultured Caulobacteraceae bacterium
ATGCTGGACAAGTTTCCGTTCGGAGCCGCCTTTGGCAAGGGACTGACCTTCAAGATGGGCCAGACCAACATGCATAAATACCTGGCGCCGTTGCTTGAGCGTATCCAGAAGGGTGAGATCGACCCCTCCTTCATCATCAGCCACCGGCTGTCCCTCGAAGACGCGCCGAGCGGCTACAAGAACTTCCACGACAACCAGAACGACTGGAACAAAGTGGTGTTGAGGCCGAACTAAGGCAAACCTCATCGGATGAGGTGAAGATGAGTGTGGCCCTCTCCAGAGGGATCCGTTTTCAGGGGATCAACGTGTGGCGACTTTTGAACTGCTGAAACTCCGGCTGAGCCAGCACGCAGCCGGTATACCGACTGCGTGCTGGTTACTCAGCTGCGTGAAGCCCCATACTGCAAGGCAGTCGAGCGAGCGCTGACGCCTTTTATCTAGAACGTCAGGCGGCGACGGCGTCCACATCCCGGTTTCTGAACCGGGGCGTCTTCAAGGAGGCGATGAAGGCCTCGCCGATGTCATCTCCGATCATGACGCCGAGTTTCGGCGATCCCACCGCAGCCACACCCGGCAGATGGGCGGCCTTGATCACCATGGCCGCGCCCTCGACCGCGCCGATCGGCTTCCCGTGCTTGAACGCCTCCGCAAGGAAGGCCTTCACCAAGCCTTGCGCCGCCATCTTTTCCGGGTTCTCACCGCCGGCGACGAATACGCCGTCATAGAAGACCGATGCGGCGTTCTGGGCCGGCTTGTCCACCACCGCGGTGGAGCCGTCAGACAGCTGCAGCAGGCCGGCATGCTCGGCGATGAGGTTCACCACCGCGCCTTCGGCGTTCAAAGCGGCCTTGAGCGCGAGGAGCTTGTCGGCGTTCACACCCGGTCCGGCCAGGACGGCGATCTTGCGTCCCTTGATGCTGTCGGACGAGGTGTTCATGCTCAGCGCGGGCGAAGCCTTGACCGACGCTTCGGCGCGGGGAGTCTCCGCCGGATCGGCGCGCTGGATGAACGCCGCTTCCGGCGCCTCGGCTTTCGCTTCGGCCAGGTCCAACCCGGTCTTTGCGGCCACTCGCTGGGCCAGTTCGTCAGCGATGTTGGCCAGCAGGTTGCCCAGCGCTGCGACCCTGATGGACAGGGTCTCGCACTGGTTCAGCTCGAAGGCGAAAGCCTCGACGATATGGTCCTTCTCCCAGTCCGCCATGCTGTTCCAGAACAGCGTGGCCTGGGTGAAGTGGTCGTTGAAGCTGCTGCTGCGCGCGCGGATCTTGTGGCCTTCCACCCGCTCCGCCACCGTGCGGAACGCCGATGCCGCGCCGGGCTGCTGCATAGGGCATCCACGCGCGCCATCGGGGCCCGGCAGGCTGTTGGGGAAGTAGTTCGCCTTGCCCCGGTTGATGGCGGTGCGGGCGAAGCCATCGCGCTGGTTGTTGCTGATCGGTGCAAGCGTCCGGTTGATCGGCAATTCGGCGAAGTTCGGACCCACCCGGCGGAGCTGAGTGTCCAGGTAGCTCATCAGCCGACCTTGCAGCAGCGGGTCGTTGGTGAAGTCGATGCCGGGCACCACGTGGCTGAGGCAGAAGGCGACCTGCTCGGTCTCGGCGAAGTAGTTGTCGACGTTGCGGGTCAGGGTAAGCTTGCCGATCGGCTGAACCGGGACGAGTTCCTCAGGGATGATCTTGGTCGAGTCGAGCAGGTCGAAGTCGAAGGCGAACTCGTCCGCCTCCTCCACGACCTGCACGCCCATCTCGAACTCGGGAAAGTCGCCGCGCTCGATGGCCTCGAACAGGTCGCGGCGGTGGAAGTCCGGGTCCTTGCCGGCGAGCTTCTGCGCCTCGTCCCAGACGAGGCCGTGGACACCCTTGATAGGCTTGAAGTGGAACTTGACGAAGCGCGACTTGCCCTCGGCGTTGACCATGCGGAAGGTGTGGACGCCGAAGCCCTGCATCATGGCGTAGCTGCGGGGGAGGGCGCGGTCGCTCATCTGCCACATCAGCATGTGAGCGCTTTCAGGGGTCAGCGAGACGAAGTCCCAGAAGGTGTCGTGCGCGGACTGGGCCTGGGGGATCTCGTTGTTGCCTTCGGGCTTCACGGCGTGGATCAGGTCGGGGAACTTGATGGCGTCCTGAATGAAGAACACCGGCATGTTGTTGCCGACGAAGTCCCACACGCCCTGGTCTGTGTAGAACTTGACTGCAAATCCTCGAGGGTCGCGAGCGGTGTCCGCCGACCCGCGCGAGCCGGTGACGGTGGAGAAGCGCAGGAACACCGGCGTCTCCTTGCCTTTGGCGGAGAACATGTCGGCCATGGTGAGGTCTGAAAGGTCGCCGTAGGACTCGAACACGCCATGCGCCGCCGCTCCGCGGGCGTGCACCACCCGCTCCGGGATGCGCTCATGGTCAAAGTGGGTCATCTTCTCGCGAAAATGAAAATCTTCCAGCAATGTGGGGCCGCGAACCCCAGCCTTGAGGCTGTTCTGATCGTCGCTGATCGCCAGGCCCTGGTTGGTGGTCATGGTCGAGGTGGGATCGTAGCTGTCGTGCAGGAGGTCGCGGGTCTTGGCCGTCTCCTGGCGGGCGGTAGCGCCCGGCAACCCGATTTGTGCGGCCTCAATCTGCTGGTGCTCGCTCGTCGTGGCGAGCTTCATCTCATCGAAGGCTACGGCTTTAAGCTTTTTGGCCATGGGATCCTGACAAAGGGCTGGCAGTGCGACCGCGCCGATCGCGAAGGGAGGGCGGGCGCGGACCAAGCCTGCAACCGCCACATGTTCCAATACTCCGCTTGAAACCGAAAAGCGAGGCTCATCGTTCGTCTCAACAAAGGAATGCTGGGGGTGGCTCAAGCAGCATCATTCTGGCTTCAGCAAACAATTGTTTTAAATCTATAGTAGTTTAGATTTCGGGCGCAGACTTCGGTGATGCACTCTTAACATCTCTATGGAGGGCGGCGGCGTGGTTCAGCGCCCTCATGGAAGCATCACAACGCCAGACGTGGCCGCGCATCACGCCGCGGCGTCGAAGCGCGTGCGGGCGGCGCAAACGGCGGGGTAGCTGTCCTCGGCCCAGGTGACCAGGGCGGCCACTGGAGCAAGCACGGAGCGGCCCAACGGCGACAGGCTGTAGCGGACGCTGGGCGGCTTGGTGGGGAACACCTCCCGTTCGACCAGCCCGTCGCGTTCCAGTTCGCGCAGCGTCTGGGTCAGCATGCGCTTGGAGATGTCGGGGATGGCGCGGTGCA
>CAXTRP010000403.1:0-3228 GCA_964246615.1 uncultured Caulobacteraceae bacterium
CGCCTACTCCGCGCTGATCGCCTTTGACGCCGCGCGCGATGCGGGCGGCCGGTTCCTGCTGCGGATCGAGGACATCGACACCGTCCGCTGCCGGCCTGAGTTCGAGGAAGCCATCTACGAAGACCTCGTCTGGCTGGGCGTGTGCTGGGAGACGCCGGTCCGCCGCCAGTCCGGGCATATGGCCGACTACGTCTTCGCCCTGGAGCGCCTGCGCGCGCGGCCTGCTCTACCGCTGCTTTCGCACCCGGCGTGAAGTGCTGGAGGCCATTGCAGCGGCGCCGCATCATCCAGGTGAAGGTGGGGATGGCGCCGTGTTCCGGGGCGCAGCCCTGCCCGCCGACGAAGAGAGCGCGCGATTGGCCGACGGCCAGCCCTACGCTTGGCGGCTGTCGCTCGACCGGGCGGCCGAGGCTCTCGGCGGGTTTGCGGGCCTCTTCTTCATCGAAACGGGAGAGGGGCCCCTAGGCCAGCGCGGCGAGATCGCGGCCGATCCGATGCGCGAGGGCGACGTGATCCTCGCCCGCAAGGACCTGGGCGTCGCCTACCACCTCGCCGTCGTCGTGGACGACGCGCGGCAGGGCATGACCGAAGTGATCCGCGGGGCGGACCTGTTCGGGGCCGCCCACATCCAGCGCCTGCTGCAGGCGCTGCTCGACCTGCCCACGCCTCGCTACCGCCACCACCGCCTGTTGCTGGACCCCGACGGACGCCGGCTCGCCAAGCGCAACGGGGCGCCGGCGCTTCGGCATCTGCGTCGTGACGGCGTCACGCCGGACCAGGTTCGCTCCCGCCTGGGCCTGGCTCCCGGCTGACGCTTCATGTCGGCGGCCTTGCCGGGTCGCCGGCGCTCGGCCACACGGGGCTGATGACCGCCGCCCTCGACCGCAAGCCGCTCATCGCCCTGCTCGCCGGCGCGACGATCATCGGCGTGGGGACCGTGCTGGTGCGCCTGACGGGGACCGGCCCGGCGGCGGCCGGTTTCTGGCGGCTGGCGTTCGCGCTTCCCCTGATGGCCGTGCTGAGCCTGATGGAACGGCGACGCGGCGGGCTTGCGCCCGGCCTCGGCGCGCCGGTGGGGCTCTTGATGCTTTGCGGCCTGACCTTCGCCGCAGACCTGACGAGCTGGCACTACAGCCTGAGGTTCACCTCCGTGGCCAACTCCAGCGTTTTGGCCAACCTGACCCCGGTGCTGGTGACGGTGCTGGCCTGGGTGGTGTTCCGGGAGCGGCCGGAGCGCGCCTTCCTGGCCGGCCTGGCGGTGGCGGTGGCGGGCGCGGTGATCATCGCCTGCTCCCATAACAGCGCACGCGGCGCCCAACCGCTGCTCGGCGACGCCTTGGCGCTGCTGGCGAGCTTCTGGTACGCGCTCTACTTCATGTCGGTGCGGCGGGTGCGCAGGACGGCCAGCGCGCTCCAGGTGATGCTCGCCTCCTCCCTGATCGGCGCGCCCATGGTGCTCTTCGCCGCCCTGGTGCTGCACGAGCGCATCGTGCCCGTAACGTTGATGGGTTGGGGCGGCTGCGTCGGCCTGGGCCTGATGCACGTCAGCGGACAGGGAGCCATCGCGTGGTCGCTGGGCAAGATCCCGACAGCGGTCGCCGCCATGGTGGTCCTGATCCAGCCTGTGATCGCCGGCGCCGCAGGATTTCTGGTCTTCCATGAGGCCGTCGGCCCGATGCAGGCCCTGGGCGGACTGTTGGCTCTGGCGGGCGTGGCGGTGGCCCAGCTCGCATCCCAGAAGCCGACGCCACCCGTCGTCGGCGAAGCGGAGGCGCTGGCCGGCCCGACCTGACTTCAAGCGGGCTCCTTGTCCTTCCCGTCGCGGAGAGCGAGGTGTCGCCGAAGGTGACGCAGGAGCCGCACGGGCGTGCGGAAACTATCCCGATGCGGCTTCCGCGCTCACGCGCGGCCCCCCCTCCCACGACGTGGGGGAGATCAAAACCCTCTGCGGACCGCTCAGGCGCTCGGGAAGACGTCCTCCACGGTAGGCGGATGGCGCGCCACTTCGTGTTCCATCTCCGCGTCGGCTTCCGGATCATAGCCTTCAGACGCGGCGTCGTCGGGGATGCCCGAGCCGGTCTGGGCGATGGTGTCGTCCAGGGGCCGGGCGTTCGTTCCGTCGCTCAGTCCTAAGCCGCGTTTTGCATCGGACATGGGTCGGTCCTCCATCGTCGCACCGACACCCTCGGCCGATCGGGTTGTGGGAAATCAACAGTGGCGAGCGCAGGACCGTTCCCCACCGCTTGACCTCGCCGCCCGCGTGTGACGAGTGCGCGAGCCTGATGGCGCCTCCCCTCCCCGTCCCTGCGTCGCTCACCCTGTCGGACTTCGACTTCGATCTGCCGCTCGATCGGATCGCGCTGCGACCCGCCGAGCCGCGGGACAGCGCGCGCCTGCTACGCGTCGGCGCGGCAGGCGAGGTGTCGGACCATCGGGTGAGCGAGCTCGCCGCCCTGCTCGATCCGGGCGACACGCTGGTCTTCAACGACACCCGGGTCATCCCCGCCCGCCTGTTCGGCGTGCGGCAGCGGGACGGCGGACAGGTGCGGGTGGAAGCGACCCTGCACCGCCGCCTCGCGCCGGATCGCTGGAGCGCCTTCATGCGGCCGGGCAAGCGGCTGCACCCTGACGACCGGGTCGTGTTCGGCGACGACGGCGGCCTGACGGCGGCGGTTGAGGAAAAGGGCGATGGTGGCGAGGTGGCGCTGCGCTTCGAGACCTCGGGCGCCGCCCTGGACGCGGCCGTGGCGCACCGGGGCGTCATGCCGCTCCCCCCCTACATCGCGGCCCGACGGGGAGAGGACGCGCGGGATCGCACCGATTACCAGACCGTCTACGCCGCCCATGACGGCTCCGTCGCCGCTCCCACCGCGGGCCTGCACTTCACGACGGCGCTGCTGGCGGCGCTCAAGGCGCGAGGCGTCGGCTCGGCGTTCGTGACCCTGCACGTGGGCGCCGGCACCTTCCTACCGGTCAAGGCCGACACCATCGAGGGCCATCGCATGCACGCGGAGTACGGGGAGGTCTCCGCCGACACGGCCCAGGTGCTGAACGTCGCTCGCGATGCGGGCGGCCGGATTGTGTGCGTGGGCACCACCAGCCTGCGCCTGCTCGAGTCGTGTCTGACGCCACAGGGTCGCTACGCCGCCTTCGCCGGCGATACCGACATCTTCATCCGGCCGGGACGGGAGGTGCGCGCCGCCGACGCGCTGATGAGCAACTTTCACC
>CAXTRP010000404.1:0-3227 GCA_964246615.1 uncultured Caulobacteraceae bacterium
GCACGTCAAGCCGAAGGCGAGTCGCACCGACAGTTCGGAAGTCTATCTCGTTGCCACGCAGTTGAAGTCAACTTGAAGTCATTGCGGCTGCGTTCAAATGATTACAAGAACCCCTAAGAAGGCCTGATCACAGGGTAGTTACTTATAAGTAGAAAGATCGCGGCCCGAAACGAGATGTCATTAAGCCCTTCGGCGGCTCGCTACTACAGTCGATCGTAATCCGAGCGGCGCCTAGATGGAACGCGCTTACTCTGACTCCTCAGAGCTTGTCGCTGGGGTCCGTACGCACCGACTTGCCGGTTGAAAAGGTGCGCCATGGTCGCCCACAACAAGTCCGGGCAAGACGAAAAGAATGAACAACCTAAGCAGGATCATCCTGCTCTAGCTGTAGAGACTAGCCCGTTCAGTCGAGACACTCACGCCTGATCCGGGCTCATACTGACCCTGTCGAAGGACGAGGCCGCTGCACAGCCGGTGGACACCTCGTCTCTCGACAGGTTCAGGATCAGGTGAGTGCGAGTGGTTTAGCTGAGCGGATCGCGCTCTAGCTTTCGGCCAGCGGGGCGGCCTTGCGGCGGCCGCGCTTGGCAGGCGCGGGAGCCGGCTCAACCGCGGCCGGAGCCTCGGCCGCCACGGGCTCCGCGGCGGAACCGCCCCGACCGCCGCGTCCAAGGCCAAGCGTCTTGGCCAGGCTTGAGCGCTGGGCCGAGTAGTTCGACGCGACCATGGGGTAGTCCTTCGCCAAGCCCCACTTGGCGCGGTATTCATCGGGTGACATCCCGTGAGTGTTCAGGTGACGCTTGAGCGACTTGTACTTGCGACCGTCTTCCAGGCTGATGAGGTAATCCGGGGTCACCGACTTCTTGATGGGCACCGCAGGGCTCAACGGTGCAGTCGGCTCCGCCTGAACGCCGGAGGCTGCCTGGGTCAGCGCATCGTGTACTTGTTGGATCAACTGAGACAGGTCCGCAGCGCCGACGGTATTGTTGCTGACGTAGGCGGACACGATGTCGGCGGTGAGCTCAACCGCTTCTGAGTTCTCGGCCATGCGAGCCTTCTTGCAATCTGGGGTTAGAGGAAAAGCTGACCGAACCGAACGAGATTCGGAATACCGCACGGATAGACTATCTTTTCCTGCGCTTAGCAAGCCGGCATGTATAAGCCAACGCTCTGTTCTTGCCGCGTCTGTGCAGCCTTGGCGGACGGGGTGGGATTCGAACCCACGGTGGGCTTGCACCCACGGCGGTTTTCAAGACCGCTGCCTTAAACCACTCGGCCACCCGTCCGGGAGGCGGCGCTCTTAGCAGGCTGCGCCGACCTGCGCGAGAGGCGACAGCAAAGTCGCGTCCTCAGCTTGTCGAGGTGTCGCTAACCTTGTTTTCAGTACCCGCCGCCATGGTGGTCTTGTCGGCGCGCAGCCGGCGCCCAGAGTGTGGAAGCGGCGATGACCAGCCGGCCCGGCCAGCGTTGGAAAGGCTCCGTCCGGGTCTCCTTGGCCACGGCTGGGGTGGCGCTGAGCCTTGCGGCCTGCGCCACAGCTCCGCCGCCGTCCTCTGTGCCTCGGCTGTCGTCTAGGACCCGGGTGCGGGCCTACAACCGGCCGTACGAGGTGAGAGGCCGCTGGTACACGCCGGCTGACCAACCGAGCTATGACCGGGTGGGCCTGGCGTCCTGGTACAGCTACGAATCCCGCAGCCGCACCACCGCCGACGGGGAGCCGTTCGACATACGGCTCGCCACCGCAGCGCACACCACCTTGCCGATCCCGAGCTGGCTCGAGGTGACCAACCTCGACAATGGGCGCAGCCTCCGGGTGCGGTTGAACGACCGTGGGCCGTTCGTCTCCAGCCGTATCCTGGACGTCTCCCGTAGCGCCGCCGAACAGCTCGGCTTCCTGCAGCGAGGCACCGCTCGGGTGCGCGTGCGCTACCTGGGGCCGGCCGAGCCTCTCGGCGGCAATGCGCCGCTGTGGGCCAGGGCAGGGGCGCCGCCACGCGCCCATCCAGGGCCACCGGTCCAGGTCGCGCTGGTCCGCGCCGACGTGGCGCCGGTGTGGCGTTCAGCCGCCGCTGAGGTGGCCGAGGACGCCGCCGCGCCACCGTCCTTCGAGGATAGCGCTCCCATGGACCAGGCGGAGCCGCCGCCGCCATCGCCTTCCTTGACCGCCCTGCCGGTCGTCCCGTCTCCGACTGGATTGGGCTATGAGGTGCAGGCTGGGGCGTTCGCCGACCGCGCCAACGCCGAACACGCAGCGCTACGGCTGTCGGTCGCAGGGACCACGAGCATCCGGCCGCTGGAGCGGGAGGGCGGTGCGGTCCTCTACCGGGTGATGGTGGGGGCGTGGACTGAGGCGCCGGACGCCGTATCGGCCCGCTCCCGCATAGCGGCGCTCGGTTTCTCGGACGCCAAGGTGCTCGCCCCCTGACGACGTGAGCACTTGAAGGCGGTCAGCCGATCAGACTGGACGCTTGCCTTCAGCCGCGTGCGAGGCGATCAAAGACGGGTATGCGCTGTGGGTTCATCAGCTTCGAAGGCGGGGAGGGCGCGGGCAAGACCACCCAGATCCGTCGTCTCGCGCAACGACTGTCCACACTGGTCGCCGAGGTGGTGGTCACCCGCGAGCCCGGCGGCTCGCCGGGCGCGGAGGCGCTGCGTGACCTGCTTGTGCGGGGCGAGGCCGACCGCTGGTCGCCCATATCGGAGACCCTGATCCTTTACGCGGCTCGGGAGGACCATCTTGAACGGCTGATCCGGCCCGCGCTGGCGCGCGGCGCCTGGGTGCTCAGCGACCGCTTCATCGACTCGACACAGGCCTATCAGGGCGCAGGCGGGGGAACGTCCAGCGGCTTCATCGCCGCTTTGGAGCAGGCCGTCGTCGGCGCGACCCGGCCGGACCTGACGCTGATCCTCGACCTGCCGGTGGACCAGGGGTTGGCGCGCGCGCTGGGCCGTGGCGGGGGTGAGGAGCGTTTCGAACGCAAGGGCGCAGCGTTCCACGAGCGGCTGCGGCAGGGCTTCCTGGACATCGCTCGCCACGAGCCGCAGCGTTGCGCCGTCGTGGACGCCACCGCATCATCCGACCAGGTGGCGGCGGCGGTATGGGACGTCGTGCGCACCCGTCTCACACCCGAAGCGCCGTGATGGCGACCACCGAGGCGCCGGACCACCCCCGCGACAGTTTTCGGCTTGACCACGTGGACGCGCCGGCCGTAGCCCTTGAGGACGCG
>CAXTRP010000405.1:0-3222 GCA_964246615.1 uncultured Caulobacteraceae bacterium
AGGTAGGCGCCCGGATGGGGCTCGCGCTCGGGCAGCGCGCCCTGCGCCACTGCGGCGGCGGCGGATAGGCCGGCGAGCGCCAGGGCGTCGTCGAACAGGGCGGCGGGCCCCTCGCCGAACGGCTCAAGCTTCGCCGAGCCGAGGTTCTCGGCGGTGCGCGCGCGATAGGTGGCCATCACCCGCGAGCCCGGCTGCAGGAACGGCCGCATCCGCCGCGAAGCCCCGCCCGGCACGTGGGCGGCGTGGCGGCCATGCTCCTCGGTCAGCAGCTCCACCACCGCGCCCGTCTCCCCGTAGGTGCGCGACGACAGGACGAAGGCGGGATCGCACCACTCCATGGCGTAGGGTCAGCGGGCCGCGAACGGATTGCGGATGGTGACGCCGCGCCAGGTGAAGCCGGGCTGGAAGTCTTCGCACAGCAACTCGCGACAGCCAGCCTCGGCCGCCGAGGCCATCACCACCGCGTCCCAGAAAGCGATCCGGTGGCGGCCAGCCAGCTCCATCGCGCCGGCGAGCACGGATTTTGAGGTTTCGATGGTCGTGTAGGCGTTCGCCCAACGGGTGACGTTCGTCAAGGCGATCGCCGCAGGCAGCCTTAACTTATAAATCTGAACCGCGAACAACTCGGATAGGACTTGGACTGGCACGATGATCTCGCCTGGTCGCATCTGAGCGATGATCGACTTGGCATGGTCTTGCCGGTCCTCACCGTTAAATCCTTCAGCGTAGACCAAGATGTTGGTGTCTAAAGCGATAAGCATTAGAGATCGTGCAGCTCATCCCGCGTCCAGGTGATCTCGACATTCATAGCCTTTTGGTTACGCAGATGCTCAAACAACACTTCCCGGGCGGCGGCGCGACTATCCGCAGGCGCCTCATAGGGCGTCAGGCGCGCCACGGGGCGGCCCTCCGAGGTGACGACATAGCGGACGCCCTCGCGAACCTGCTGAAGTAGGCGGGCAAAACCCTCGTCCGCCTCGGCGGCGGAGATGAAGACCTCGGTGTCCGGGACTGACGCGTTCATGGCGGCGATATAACTCTTGGCAAGCGCCAGGACAAAGTTCCTGGAGGCGAGGTCCCAGGACGATGGCTCGACTGGCCCGTTCCCCGCGACTGAAAGCCTATCCGATCGCACGCGCGCGTCTCTAAAACGCGATGAGTTTGGGCGCGACCGCATCTGTTCCGTCTCCCCAGGGCTTGTCCCCGGGGTCCAGAGCGCGTCGGCTTGCAGGTTGAAGAGGGCGCGCCCTGGATGCCCGGAACAAGTCCGGGCAAGACGAAAACGATAGACGATCCTAGGACAGGATCATCCTGTTCTAAGCCTCGAACTCCAGCCCCATGTCTCGGTACAGGTTGCGGTCCTCCGACCAGGCAGGCGCGACCTTGACGTGCAGGAACAGGTGGATGGGGCGGTCGAGGATCTCGGCCAACTCCTCGCGCGACTTCTGGCCGATCCACTTCAGGGTCTGGCCGGCCTTGCCGAGCACGATGGGGCGCTGGCCTTCGCGCTCGACGTAGATGGTCTGCTCGATCCGGGCGGAGCCGTCGGCCTTGTCCTCGAAGGCGGTGGTCTCCACCGAGGCGGCGTAGGGCAGCTCCTCGTGCAGGCGAAGATACAGTTTTTCGCGGGTGATCTCGGCGGCGAGCAGTCGCACGGGCAGGTCGGCGGTCTGGTCCTCGGGGTAGAGCCAGGGGCCTTCCGGGACCAGCTCGGCCAGCCGGGCTTTCAGGTCGTCCACGCCCGAGCCGTTGTGGGCGGAGATCATGAAAGCCTCGGTGTAGACGCCATGGGCGAACAGCCGCTCGGACAGGCCGAGCAGCTGGTCGCGCTTGACCAGGTCGATCTTGTTCAGGGCCAGGATCACCTGGCGGCCGGCGGCCTTCAGCCCCTCCACAATGCGCGCGGTGTCCTCGGCGGAGCGATGCTGAGCGGGCGTGGCTTGGCCCCCGGCGTCGCCGAGTTCGCCCTCCACGTCCACCAGATGCACGACGACATCGGCGTCCTGGGCGCCGGCCCAGGCGGAGCGGACCATGGCCCGGTCGAGCCTGCGGCGCGGGGCGAACACGCCGGGGGTGTCCACCAGCACGATCTGTGCGGCGCCCAGCATGGCCACGCCACGGACGGGAAACCGCGTGGTCTGCACCTTCTGGGTGACGATGGAGACCTTGGCGCCCACCAGCCGGTTGACCAGCGTCGACTTGCCGGCGTTGGGCGCGCCGAGCACGGCGGCGAAGCCTGCGCGGGTGGGGGAGGGGTCGGTCATGTCGGTCATGGCTGACCGATACTCCTCCCCATCCCCGATGGGGAGATGGCGGCGTAGCCGACGAAGGGCCACGCGGCGTCGGAAGACCCGCCCGCTACCGTCGCTCGCCCGGCCGCGCCGGGCGCGCCCTCCCGGCCTTCGGCCGTACTCCCCCACGATGTGGGGGAGAGCAGGCTTGCGGGAACCCCGCTTACGCCACCCCCTCGCGCGTCAGCAGGGCGCCGGCGGCGGCCTTCTCCGCCGCCTGGCGCGAGGCGCCCTGGCCGGTGGCGGGGTCGATCCCCTTGACGCTGACCTCCACGGTGAACTGGGGCGCGTGTTCGGGGCCGGAGCGCTTGACCACCGCGTAGACGGGCAGGGGCCGGCCGCGGCCCTGCGCCCACTCCTGCAGGCGGGTCTTGACGTCCTTGGCTCGCGAGGTGTCGAGGCCGGCGAAGGCTTCGCGCCACAGTGCGCCGATCACCGTGCGCGCCGCTTCCAGTCCGCCGTCCTGGTAGATCGCCGCGATCACCGCCTCGCACCCGCCGGCGAGGATGGAGTCCTTGTCGCGGCCGCCGGTCTTGGTCTCCGCACCCGAGAGCCGCAGCGCTGGACCGAGCCCAACGTGCCGCGCGACCCGGGCGCACGCTGCGCGACTGACCATCTGGTTCAGCTGCGGGGCCATCTCGCCTTCGCTGGCCGATGGGTCGCCGCCGACCAGGCGCTCGGCGACGACGAGGCCCAGCACCCGATCGCCCAGGAACTCCAGCCGCTCGTTGTCCGGCGTCTTGGCGCCCTCGCCGACGCTGGCATGGGTCAGGGCCAGTTCGAGCAGCGCCGGGTCGCGGAAACGCCAGCCGAGCTTGTCCTGCAGCGCCTCGACGGCCAGGACCCGGCTGTTCCGGGATCGACTGTCCGAAGCGCCGGCGCTCTCAGCCGCGGCGTCCGGCGGCATCAGCCGAGCAAGTGGAAGAAGCGG
>CAXTRP010000406.1:0-3211 GCA_964246615.1 uncultured Caulobacteraceae bacterium
GGATCAGTCACCGGAATGGCCTCTGGAACCGGGCTGAAGTCCAGCTTCTTGGCAGGAGAAAGGGCGATCAGCATCGACCCTACCTAGACGCCCCATCAGCACGCCGCCAGCAGCGCAACACCATCAATGCGCCTCGCTGGGGCGCCTCCCCGAATGTTCCGCCTGGGCCAGTATGTGGGTGAACGAGGAGAGGGCCTGGCGCAGTGCGCCAGACCCTCCCGTTACATCGAGTTCTGCTTCAGACGTTGCGCTGGCTGCAGCCGAACGCCTCGACCCGCGTCAGTCAGCGATCCTTGGCGAGCAGGGGCGTTCCCGCCAGATGCTCGCCGATGAACCAGACCTGCAGTTCGTGGGTGCGGATCAGGCTTGAGACCAGCAGGTCGTTTGTACCGTCGTCGCCGTACTCGGCAGCTTCCGAGGCGGCTTCCCGGATCTCCTTGAGCATGATCTCGTGCGCTTGCAGCAGGCGGGAAATCTGCGTCGCCACATCCTCGCGGCCCTGGGGCGGACGCGGGATCTTGGTGTTCTCCGCGACGTCGGCAGCCATGGCGTAGGCGAGACCGCCCAGCGACTGGATGCGCTCCGCAATCAGATCGACGAAAGCCGACTGCTCCTCGTAGTGCTTATCCAGCAGGAGGTGGAGCTGATAGAAGGTGACGCCCGAGACCTGCCAGTGATGCTTCTTGTACATGTCGCGCAACGACATGGTGTCCACCAAAATTTGGTTCAGCGCACCGACGCTCTTGCCGCGGGCGTTTTCAGCCAAAGCGATAGGGAGGTCCTTCAGCGTTCCAAAGGCTTGGATCTCGTTCGGCTTGATCTTGTAGTCGGGCTGAGCGACATCGACAGCGCCATCGGCCATGGGTAAACTCCTAAAGGTCAGTTTGAAAGATCAGGCTGGCGGCATGAATCCCATGCCGGCGACTCGCGATCTCAACGTCCCCTTCAACCGGCCGGTTCCCGCGCTCAGGGCGTAAGATCCAGGGCCTCACGTGCTTGCCCGATGCCGTCCAGCTTGGCTTCCAACGGCTTCCAGTCGTCGCCTTCGGCTACGGCCGCCCATAGCGCCTCGATCTCGTCATAGAGCAGCTCCTGCGGGTCGGCTCGGGAGAAATAGGCGTGTTGCAGGCGCGGCTCGCGGTCGGTCTCGAAGGCCTCCAACCCCGTCCGGAACGCTCGAAACGCCTCGGTGTCGTAGAGGTGCGCGCGACGCCCCTGCAGCGCGCGGGGCGCTGACGCCAGGCCGCCGAACCAGTCGAAGAAGAACGGCTCCCAGCGCAACGCCTCGCCGCCTTCAGCCAAGGCCTTGAAGGCGATGGCGGCGAGCACGCCATTGTCAGGGGGAGAGAGGGGCTTCAGCCCCAGCCGGCGCACGATGGCTTCGGCCAGTTGGTCGCGGTACTGCGTGCCGAACGTGTTCAACGCATCCACGAGCGGCTCGTGCTCGCACACCAGCGCCAGGCAACCCGCCAGCTGCTGCAGGTTCCAGAACACAGCGCTCGGCTGCCGACCAAAGGCGTAGAGCCCCTGGTGGTCGAAATAGGCGGCGACGAAGTCCGGGTCGTTCTGCGGCAGAAAGCGGTAGGGACCGTAGTCGAAGCTCTCACCGTTGATGTTCATGTTGTCGGTGTTCAGCACACCGTGCACGAAGCCCGCCGCCATCCATCGGGCGCACAGGTGCGCCATGCGCGCGCAGACCGCGGTGAGCAGACCCGCCGCCTTCTCCGCCACGTCCGCGCCACCGACTTCGGGGTAATAGAGCGACACCACATGCTCGGTGAGCTGCCCCACAAGATCGCGCCGGTCGAAGAAGGCGTGGCGCTGGAAGGTGCCAAAGCGGATGTTGCCGTAGGACAGCCGCGTCAGAACCGAGGATCGGGTGGGGGAGGGTTCGTCGCCCCTTTCCAGTCCTTCGCCCGTCTCGAACAGCGCCAAGCTTTTGGAGGTGGGCACGCCAAGCGCTTCCAGCATTTCTGTGGCCAACACCTCGCGCACGCCGCCCTTCAGTGTCAGCCGGCCGTCGCCGAACCGCGAGTGGGGCGTCTGGCCCGAGCCCTTCGTGCCGAGGTCGAGCAACCGGCCGTGTGCGACCCCGCCCTCGCGCATCTGCGCGTAGAGGAAGCCTCGGCCATCGCCGATCTCAGCGTTGTAAACCTGGAACTGGTGGCCGTGGTAGCGGGTGGCTAGCGGCTGCGGCTGGCCCGGCAAGGGCTTGAACAGGGCGAAGGCGTCGCGCCATTCCGCCTCGTCCAGGGTGTCCAGCCCTACCGTCGAAGCGCAGCGATCGTTGCGGAAGCGCGAGATCGTCCGGGGGAAGGCCGCGGGCTCGACCGGATCGGCGAACTCCGGACCGAGCTTCACGAACTGCGGATCGGGCAGGTAGGCGGAGGACACCGGCATGGCGTGCAGGTGGCCCATCAACGCCGATGGGGCAAGCGGAGCGGCATCCGAAGCGCCGCCTCAAACTCGTTTGTGGAACGCCTATAGTCGCCGTAGCCGCATCATCTCCACCACCTCGCCCGCCTTGGCCGCCGGCGCTTCGGCGGGGCGACGCAACAGGGCGTCGGCGGCGGCGAAGACGCTGACCAGCGACGAATCCTGGTCAGGGAAGGCTCGTGCCGACACCGAACCGTCCACCTCGGCGCTCAGCTTGGCGCGCATCCAGTGCTCACGCGGGCCGGTCGGCTTCAGGGGATGGGAGAGCCGGGCGAACTCCATGGGAAAGCTGGGATCGCCACCCTGCCACGCCGCCAGCAGCGGCCGCAGGAAAAGCTCCGCCGCCACCAGGCCAGACGCCGGATTGCCTGGCAGGCCTAGGATCCGCCGCCCATCCGCGAGCACGCCGAACCAGGTGGGCTTGCCGGGTCGCAGCCGGATGGTTTCCACATGAAGCTTAAGCCCAAGCCGCGCCAGGGCCGGCTTGACGAGGTCGTAGTCGCCCACCGATGCGCCCCCGACGGTGATGATCAGCTCGGCGTCCACGTTTTCCAGGGCGGCGAGGATCACCGCCTGGCTGTCGCGAACGGGGTCGAGCCGCTGGGGCCGGCCACCCCATTGCGCCACCAGTGCGGACAGGGCGGGACCGTTGGAATCGAAGATCTGGGCATCGGCGATGGCAGGCGCGCCGGCCGGCACGATCTCCTCGCCCGTAGACAGGATCGCAACCCGGGGCGCGGCATGGACGAGCACCTCGCCCCGCCCCGCCGAGGCC
>CAXTRP010000407.1:0-3207 GCA_964246615.1 uncultured Caulobacteraceae bacterium
TCCGCATCGGCAGGACCGTCGGCATCGGCTCCGTCGCTAGCTCGGCGCGCCGGACCTGGCCGCGCCAGTTCCACAGCAGCCCCCGGCTCACCTTATGCCGGCGCGCAACGTCGGCAAACAAGGCGCCAGGCTACTCGACCTCCGCGACGATTCGAAGCTTCTCCTACAGCCGCCAACGGCGACGACGCTCAGCTCCGGTGATGATCTCCATCCAGCAATCCGCCCCTGATCTTAACGGCGCTCGTACCAACACCCTTAATATCATCCGCCATCATCGGCCCGGGTAGACGGCGTTCACTGGGCAGATACGCTCGACTGGTCATCACCAACGTCTTTAACGATGACGCGACTCGTGAGGTGACGCTGGAGCCAGGTGGCTTGACCGACACGCTTGCCGCCGGCGCGATCCACGTCGTCATGGCCCCATTTCTCCCGGCCTGTCCCGGACGCTGGCCGAAGCGCATGCCGCTAAGGCTCAGTTTTATCTGGCAGCCTCGATCTTCGGCCGGCCGGAGGCCGCCGCCGCCGCCAACCTCTAGATTAACTGCTCCGGCCTGTTATCCGCCTACTGGACGGCAAAGCTGATCCTGGACACTATAAGTGCCCCGCAATGGGTGAGCCCGAACAAACAGGTCTTGCTGGTGAAGGCCATCGGCAACAGCATGATCACCACGCCAGTTGAGTTGATCCGCGAAATGATCACCTTCCTTCGCGCGGACGGTATCGAGGAGGCGACTGCAAAGAAACTGCTGGTCGATACGTTGTTTCCGGGCCAAATTTTCTCGGCTACTCCGATAGCTATATCGCCGAGCTCGGCATCGCACGCATGACCGACATCGCCCGGAAGAACAGGATGATCTGCCTCAAGGCGGCAAAAGCCCTGGGCGTCGAGTTGCCATCATAGGCTTACTCGGCGACCGTGACGTTCCTTGAATAGCATGCGGACGGAATGTCATTGTACATTTGTGATTGCCTGGATGCCCGCACTACAGAAACTCACCATGAGCTTGGAAACCTGATCGGCAGAACGTGGGCCGGACATCGGCATTAGGTCGTCAAGCCATCCATCCAGGAGCTGGCCGCAATACATCGTTGCAATAACAAACGAAAGGGCCCACACGGCTTCGCCCTCCTTTAGATAGGGGCAGGCGTTCAGCAGCGTCTTGAACCATTGTTCGGCGCGAACCGCGCTCGGCCCACGTTTCAAACCCATGTGAACCCTCATTGAGGTGTTCTCACGGAGTAAGCGAACCATGGGGGCATGTGCCTTATCGCCGATCGCGCGAACGACAATCGGATGGATAACGGCGTGGAGCACCGCCTCAAGCGTCGGCTTGCCTCCCTCCGAGCTGGAGATTGACCGTTGAAGGAGCGCCTCACGATCGAGGTTGACCTGCTTCCATTCATTACGTTGGACCTCGTTGAACAGGTCAAGCTTGGATCCGAAGTAGCGATCGATCATGCTCAGCGGCACCTTAGCGTGCGCCGCTATGTCTCTAAGAGACGTACCCTCGAAGCCGTGGCGGGAGAACAGCTCCACCGCGCTGTCGCCGAGGCGAGAAAGCCTTCCCTGCTTCCTGAGCGCTTCCTTCGCCTCACCGTTATCTGCTTGCAACAGCATCAAATTCGTATCCATCCCATCCTCCATTGCCGCTCTTGGGGCGGCTTTCGTCATACTGTAGCACGAGCATATCAAGGGTTTCTCTCGTTGCACGAGAAAATTCGATTGATGTTTCGCCCATTTGCCGGAAGGCAGGACAGGACCGGGTGGCTTTGAGGTGGACCCGTCCCGTTGGACAGTTTAGCAGCCGAGTTGAGCTTGGTTCTGGTTGTCGTGAGGCCGCCAGTTTCTCCGTCCGTCCTCAAAGGCTTCGTTGGGCGTGCGCCCGGCCAAGGTCGATTGAGGCCGTCAGGCATTGTAGTAGCCGATCCAATTCGAAAGCCCGACCCGCAGCTCCGACCCGGTCTCAAACGCATGCATGTAGATGCACTCGTACTTCAGGCTGCGCCAGAGCCGGTCGATGAGGACATTGTCCATTCAGCGCCCCTGCCCATCCATAGAGATGCGCACGCCTGCTTGCTGCAGCACGCCGGTAACCGTGGCGAGGTGAACTGGCTTCCCTGGCCGAAGTTGAAGATCTCTGGATGGCCGAACCGTGCCAAGGCCTCCTCCAGCGCCTCGATGCAGAACTCCGCGTCCATGGTGTTCGACACTTGCCAGGACAGCACCTTCCTGGTCGCCCAGTCCATCACCGCGACCAAGTAGAGAAAGCCACGCCGCATCGAGACATAGGTCAAGTCGGTGTACCAAACCTGGTTCGGCCGGTCGATCACCATGCCCGCAACAAATACGGCCAGAGCCGGTGCTCAGGGCTCGGAACCGTTGTGCGCGGACGCTGGTAGATCGGCGCCAGCCCCATAACAGCCATCAAACACCGAACCCGCTTGTGGCCGACCTCGTGGCCATCCTGTCGAAGATGTCGAGCCATCTGGCGGGAGCCATACCAGAGCGTCTCCAGGAGCTGCGCGTCGATCAGCCGCATCAGTGCCAGGTTCTCGGCCGTCTCGCTAATGGGTTGGTAGTAGAACGGCGATCGGCTGATCGACACCAACTCGCACTGTCGCACGACAGACCGGCTAGGGTGCTCGGGCTCGAGCATATGCCGTCTCCGCTCGACACTCATCGACTGGAACCCTTCGCTAAAAAAATCCCGCTTAACCACTAACTGGCCGATCTTGGCGTGCAGCTTCTCGACACCTCCTCCCGCATGCCCTCCTTCGCATCCGCCTTGCCGGAGAACGCCGCCGTCAGGCCGCCCATTGCCTGGCGCTTCCAATCACCGATCAGCGTCTGATGCACGCCGTGCTGGGTCGCCAACTGCGAGCCCGTCGGCTCGCCTCGCAACGCTTCCAGCGCAACACGTGCCTTGAACTCTGCCGAATACCGCTTTTGTTTGCCCGTCATCGGGCCCGCCCCTCACAGGGGTGAACCAAGCTTAACCACCTGTCTGAAAACGGGGACCATCTCACTTAGCCAAAGTGCACAGCTTTCCCGTAGTTACGCCTTCATCGATCGCCATTGCGAAGAAGCGAGAGCCAGCAGGACAGCTGCTCCTGAGGCAGCGATGAACCCGACAAGAGCTAGGGACTGACCGACAAGCGCGGGGTCTCCAAAAACGTTGTCCGTAACCCAGGCGGTCAGGGTCG
>CAXTRP010000408.1:0-3206 GCA_964246615.1 uncultured Caulobacteraceae bacterium
CGTAGAGGAGGCGGCCCTGCGGGGTGAGCAGGGCGGCGTAGCGCATCTCGCCCTCAGCCAGGGTGACCACGTCCTGGGTGATCAGCCCCTGGAGGAAGCTTCGCCAGTCCGGCCCCCCGATCCGGATCAGGGCGCGGTCCGGCAGGGTGGCGAAGGCGCAGGCGGCGGGAGCGGTCATGGCGCCAATCTGGCCCCATCCGCTACGGATCGCCATAGACCCCGCCGCGGAGGTGGCGCGCAGGCTGCGGGCCGGCTAACCATCACAGCGATGGCGCCCCAGCGATTTCCCATCCTGTTCATCACCGCCAGCCGGGTGGGCGACGCGGTGCTGTCGTCCGGCCTCATCCGCAGGCTGGCCGAGGAGATGCCCCACGCCCGGTTCACCATCGTGGCGAGCCCCCTGACCGCGCCCCTGTTTCGCGACACGCCCAACCTCGACAAGCTGGTCCCGCTGGAGAAGGGCCGCCTCGCCAGCCACTGGCTGACGCTGTGGCGCCAGGCTCGCGGCAAGCGGTGGGGCCTGGTGGTGGACATGCGGGGATCGGCAGTCGCCCGTTTCCTGAACACTCGCCGCCGCGCGGTGCACCGGCCCCTCGGCGCCGGGCTGGAGCCGATCCACAAGGTGCTGGAGGCCGCCCGGGTGCTGAAGCTGGAGGACGAGCCGGCCGCGCCCTACCTCTACACCAGCCCCGAGACGCAGGCCGCCGCCGACGCCCTGCTGGCCCGCGGCTCCGGCCCGATCCTGGCCATCGCGCCGGCGGCCAACTGGGCGGGCAAGACCTGGCCGCCTGAACGCTTCGCCGTGGTGGCCGCGGAACTCCTGGCCCACGACGGGCCGCTCGCCGATGGGCGCCTGCTGCTGCTGGGCGACGCCAGCGACCGCTTCGCCGCCGAGGCCGTGCGCCGGGTGATCCCCCGCGCCCGCCTGGTGGATACGGTGGGCCGGGTGGACCTGCTCACCGCCTATGCGCTGCTGAAGCGCGCGCGCCTGTTCATCGGCAACGATTCCGGTCTGATGCACCTGGCCGCCGCTGCGGGTGCGCCTACCCTTGGCCTGTTCGGGCCGTCGGACGAGCGGTTGTATGCGCCGTGGGGCGCCGATGCGCGGGTGCTGCGGGGGCCGCGCGACTACGCCGCCTTCAAGGCCATCGACCCGGAGCTGAACCAGGTCGTGTGCCATATGTTCGACCTGCCGACCGCCTGGGTGGTGGCCGCGGCCAAGCGCCTGCTCGCCGACACCGCCGCACCCGCGGCGACGACCGAGCCCGCGACCGAGCCGTCCGACCCCTGGCCGCCCGAGCTTGCGACGCAGCAAGGTCCGCCCCTGGACGACGTCAACGAGCTTGAGCATGGCTGAGACTTACGACCTGATCGTGCGCGGCGGCGAGGTGGTGAACCACGCCGGCCGGGGCCTGGCCGACGTGGGCGTGCGCGACGGCCGCATCGCCCGCATCGGCGACCTGGCCCAGGCCAGCGCCGGCGAGGTGTTCGACGCCACGGGCCTGACCGTGCTCCCCGGCGTCATCGACACCCAGGTGCACTTCCGCGAACCGGGCCTGGAGTGGAAGGAAGACCTGGAGACCGGCAGCCGTGCGGCGGTCCTGGGCGGGGTGGTCGCCACCTTCGAGATGCCCAACACCCAGCCGACGACCACCGATGCGGCCGCCATGGCGGACAAGCTGGCCCGGGCCAAGGGGCGCATGCACTGCGACCACGCCTTCTACGTCGGCGGCACGCACGAGAACGCCGCAGATCTCGGCGAGCTGGAACGCCTGCCCGGCTGCTGCGGGGTGAAGGTGTTCATGGGCGCCTCCACCGGCACCCTGCTGGTGGCCGACGACGCGGGCGTGGCCGAGGTGCTGCGCCACGTGACCCGGCGCGCCACCTTCCACTCCGAGGACGAATACCGCCTGGTGGAGCGCCGCTCGCTCGCTCGCGAGGGCGACTGGACCAGCCACCCGGAGGTGCGCGACGCCGAGAGCGCCATCCGCTCCACCCGCAGGCTCTGCGGCCTGGCCCGCGACCTCGGCAAGCGCATCCACGTGCTCCACGTCACCACCGCCGAGGAGATCGCCTTCCTCGCCGACCACAAGGACGTAGCCAGCGTCGAGCTGACGCCCCAGCACCTGACCCTGGAGGGGCCAGAGGCCTACGTGCGGCTGAAGGGTTTGGCTCAGATGAACCCGCCGATCCGCGAGGCGCGCCACAAGGCGGGGCTCTGGGCCGGGATCGCCCAGGGCGTGGTGGACGTGCTGGGCTCCGACCATGCGCCCCACACGCTGGAGGAAAAGGCGCGGCCCTATCCCGCCTCGCCGTCGGGGATGCCGGGCGTGCAGACCCTGTTGCCGGTGATGCTGACCCATGTGGCGGCGGGGCGCCTGAGCCTGGAGCGGCTGGTGGACCTGACCAGCGCGGGCGCCCAGCGGCTGTTCGGCATCGCCGGCAAGGGCCGGATGGCTGTCGGCTACGACGCCGACCTGACGGTGGTGGACCTGAACGCGCGGCGCACCCTGTCCCACGCCGACATGGCAAGCCGCTGCGGCTGGACGCCCTTCGACGGCATGGAGGTGACCGGCTGGCCCATGGCGACGATCGTGCGCGGCGTGGTGGTCATGCGCGAGGACGAGGTGCTCGCCCCCCACATCGGCGAGCCCGTCCGCTTCCAGGAGACGCTGGGCGCTTAGAGCGGGACGAGTCTAGATGCACCAGCCCTCTTCCGTCTCCCCCGGGCTTGTCCCTGGGGTCAAGAGCGCGCCGACCAGCCGGGTGAAGCGGTGCGTCCTGGATGCCCGGAACAAGTCCGGGCAAGACGGGTACTCTAGGTCTTCGATCGAAGGCGACGGCGGCTCAGGCGCGGTAGTCGAGGCCGATGTCGAGCACACGCGCGCTGTGAGTCAGCCAGCCGACCGAGATCAGGTCCACCCCGCTGGCGGCGATCGCGGGCGCCGTCTCAGGCGTGATGCGGCCGGACGCCTCGGTCACGGCCCGGCCGGCGACGATGGCGACCGCCTCGCGCAGCATCTGCGGCCCCATGTTGTCGAGCAGCACGGCCTCCACCCCCGCGGCGAGCGCCTCGTGCAGCTGGTCCAGGGTGTCGACCTCCACCTCGATCTTCACCAGGTGGCCGACATAGGCGCGGGCGCGCGCCACCGCTGTAGTCAGGCCGCCAGCCACGGCGATATGGTTGTCCTTGATCAGCACGGCGT
>CAXTRP010000409.1:0-3194 GCA_964246615.1 uncultured Caulobacteraceae bacterium
TGCGAGTGGCGGTGAGGATCGCCTCCATGGGCGTCAGGCCCGCCTGGATCAGCAGGGGGAACTCCTGCGCGTTCTCGCCGTGCGCCGAGAGGCCGAAGGTATCGGTGCCAAACGCGATCTTCACCCCGTCGTCATGGGCGCGTCGGGTGTTGATGATCAGCATCGGGCCGATCACCAGCGCCTTCTGGGCCGTGGAGGGGTTCAGCTCCTCAGGGTGGGTCTTGGCGCGTTCGTAGACCTTGCCGCCGACCAGCAGGGTGGGCACCAGATAGACGCCGTGCGACTTCATCAGCCGGTCGCTCTCGGCGTCGGCGTAGGAGCCGTGCTCGATGGAATCGACGCCGAGCATGACCGTGTGGTCGATGGCCTGTTTGCCATGGGCGTGAGCGGCGACCTTGAGGCCGAGCGCGTGGGCGGTGTCGATCACCGCCTTGATCTCGTCGTCGGCCATAAGCTGCAGCTTGGGATCGTCGCCGATCGACATGACCCCGCCTGATGGCATGATCTTGATCAGGTCGACGCCCTCGCGCCGCATCTGGCGGACAACCATGCGGGCCTGCTCGGGGCTGTCGATCACCGCATCGTGCATGTGCGGCAGCTCGGCCAGGTCGTAGCGCAGCCCGTTGGTGGGATCGCCGTGGCCGCCGCTCGGGCCGAGCGGATTGCCCGACACCCACATGCGGGGGCCGGGTATCTGGCCCGCGACGACGGCCTTCTTCAGGGCGAGCACGGCATGGGTGTCGTCGCCGACGGAGCGGACGGAGGTGAACCCCGCCATCAGGGTCGCGCGCGCATCGGTCACGCCATCGATCAGGCCGTCATAGCTGTTGCGCGTCACCGCGTTGCGGATCGGGTCGCCGGGATGGAAGGCCGCGGTGATGTGGACGTGGCAGTCGATCAGCCCCGGCAGCACCGTCCCGCTGGAAAGATCGATGACCTCCGCGCCTGCCGGGCTCACATAGCCGTCCTGTACGGCGGCCACACGGTCGTCGTGGATGAGGATGGAGACCCTCTGCCGTGGGGTGGTGGAGACGCCGTCGATCAGGCGGCCGGCATGGATAACCACGTCCCTGGCGAGGCTTGGACCCGAGACCGCCAGGCTCAGGGCCGCCGCGAGCGCCCCGTTTCGCCATGACACGCGCGAAGATACCGCCATCTCTCTCCCCCTCCGCCGCCGGCCTATGACCGCCCGCAGCCGCCCTGCGCAGGCAGCATGCGCCGAGCGGAGCCGTTCTGACAAGCGGGGCGCAGGCTATGCTCGAACCGTCACGGCTTGGGCACCACGACACCGCTCGGTGGATACGGTGGCAGGAGCGGCGGGGGAGCGGGCAGGCCGGCAGGGCCGCCCTTTATCGCCTTGAGCATCAGGGCGACGGCCGTCTCCAGCTGCATATCGCGTCCGGCGAGCAGATCTGCCGGCTGGTTCTCCACCTCGTAGTCGGGGTCCACGCCGTGGTTCTCCACCGTCCAGACATGGTCGGGGGTGTAGGGCGCCTCCTCCGGGATGGTGACATAGCCGCCGTCCATCATCTTCCAGTCGCCGCGAATACCGCGCACCCCGCCCCAGGAACGCGTCCCCACCAGCGGACCCAGGCCGTAGCGCCTGAACAGGTCGGGGAAGATGTCGCCGTCCGAGGCCGACCAGTGGTTCAGGAGCGCCACCTTGGGACCGTTCAGCACCTCCTCCGGCTCGGTGGAGACGCCGCCCTCGCGGTTCACGTCCAAGGTGACCAGGACGCGGCGCAGCCGCTCCAGCGCGAAGGGCGCCACGAACCCGCCGCCGTTCCAGCGGTCGTCCATGACCAGGGCCTGCTTGTTCAGCTGAGCGTAGAACTGGCGCACGAACTGCTGCAGGCCGAGCCGGCTCATGTCGGACATGTAGACATAGCCGACCTTGCCGTCGGAGAGGCGCTCCACCTCGGCGCGGTTGTGGGCGATCCAGGCGGCCTCGCGCAGGCTGATCTCCTTGGCCACCGGCTTGACGACCACGTGGCGACGCACCCCATCGGGGCCGTCGGCCAGGGTCAGGTCGACTGTCGTGTCGGCGTCGGCGAGTTGCATCAGGCTGTCGGGCGTCTGTGGGGCGCGCAGCTCCACCCCGTTGATGGCCAGGATGTAGTCGCCTACCCGCACGTTCAGGCCGGGCTGGACGAGCGGGCTGCGGTACTCGTCACGGGTGTTGTCGCCGGGATAGATGGTGGCGATGCGGTAGCGGCCCGACGCCGCATCCAGGGCGAAGTCGGCGCCCAGCAGCGCGTTGGAGCCCTTGGGCGTCTCGTCTCCGTCGTCGCCCCCGCCGACATAGGTGTGGGAATTCCCAATTTCGCCCAGCACCTGGCCCAACAGGTAGTTCAGGTCCTCCCGCGAGCCGAGCAGCGGCAGGAGCCTGGCGTACTTATCATGGATGGCGGTCCAGTCCTGGCCGTTCATGACGGGGGAGAAGAAGATGTCCCGCTCCAGCCGCCAGCCGTTCTCGTACATTTCCGCCCATTCGGCAGGCGGATCGACCATCAGGCGCATGTGGTCGAGGTCGAGCTTCTTGCGGGTCTCGTCGTCCTTGGCCGCGTCGGTCTTGGTGTCGAGCACGGTGTAGTCCTTGTCGTGCTTGACCAGGACGCGCTCCCCGTCGAGCGAGAGGGCGTAGCTGTCCACGTCGGCGGTGACGACGGAGTCCTTTCGGGTCTTCACGTCGTAGAAATGCAGCTCCGACTTCTCGCCCTTCAGGGGACCGGAGAGGTCGCTCACCGGCTGGGTGAGATAGTAGACACGGTCGCCGCGCGTATCGATCTGGGCGATATTGGCGGGATCGATGGGCAAGGCCACCGCCCGCGCCATCATGCCTTCCACGTCCACCCGGATAGGCGAGCTGGCGCCGGTATGCGAGGGCGCGGGCTCCCCGGCGCGAGCCTTGCGTCTGGCGTCCCTGTCGGGCGCGCCACCTTCCTCCGCATCGGCCTTGCGGCCTGAGGCGCCCACGTCGGGCTCTTTGGGCTTCACGTCGTCGGCGGGGCCGCTGTCGGCCTCGTCGGAGCGGGGGGAGGTGGGCGAGGCCGCGCTCGCGGCCAGCGGAATGGCGTAGACGCCGGTCGTCTTCAGCAGCGAGAAGTCGAACTCCACGTCCGACATGACCGTGTTCTCGTGCCGGTGGGAGGTGAAATAGAGATACTTGCCGTCGCGCGAGAAGACCGGATTGG
>CAXTRP010000410.1:0-3189 GCA_964246615.1 uncultured Caulobacteraceae bacterium
TCGATCCGCGAGAGCCTGTTTTGCACGAGGCCCGACATCGCCGTAGGGGTAGGCGAAGGTCTCGGGCGGCCTCAGTCCCCAGCTTTGAAGAGCATCGCAATTGCGCGTGACGTCCGCATCCGTCGTCGCTGCGTCGGCTTTCCCGCAGTCCAGGTGCGAGTAGGTGTGGCAGGCGATCTCATGGCCTTTCGCCGCCACGCGCTGGTAGTCGCCGCGGTCGCCAAGCGGCCCCACGAAACTGTCCTGGCCAGCCAGCCCGGCGGAAACGAAGTAGGTCCCCCGCACGTCGAAGCGTTCGAGTATTCGGGCTGCGGAGGTCAGCGAAGACCGGGGCGCATCGTCGAAGGAAAAGGAGATCATCGGCGATCCCAGACGCGGCGCGCACGGCCTGCGGTGCTGCAGCCGCACGAGGCGGCGGCGCAGCTTGCCCCCCAACGAGGGATCGGCGTGATAAGGCTCGGCTTCCATCAGACTACCTCGGCGTAGAGGGCTGCTCGATACAGCTTCATGGCGGCGACCCGCGACGCCAGCGGCCAGCGGCTCGCCAGCGCCAAGCGTTTCAGAAAGGGTCGCCACACTCCGCATCCGGGTATGGTCTTCAAGACTCGGGCCAGCCTGTAGCTCGGGAAGCGCCGCACCGTCTGCGGGTGGCGTGCTAGAATACGGGCGAAATTGGCTGGCGACTGCTCGTATTTGGCCGCGAGGGCTGAGGCTGTGTCCAGGCCGAGATGGGTCGCCTGGTTGTCGATGTGGCGCACGCCGAAACGGGCCGCTACCCGCACACCCCATTCGGTATCCTCCCAGCCCCAGCCCTGGAAGGCTTCGTCGAAACTCTCGGCGGCGAACACGTCCCGGCGAACCAGCAGGTTGGAGGTCCACACGTACTTTTCCGGCATCCGCGCGCGCTCGACGGCGGGGACGCATTCACCCCGGAGCGCCAGGGCGCGGTGCAAGGCGTGCTCGGGCCTGACGGCCGCCTGCGCCACGGAGAAGCCGCCGACCACGACAGGCGGGTCTTCAGCGGCGATCAGGGCGAGGTAGGCGGTGAGGAAATGGGCGCGGTCCGGGAGCATGTCGCTATCCAGAAACAGCAGGTGCCGCCCGCGGCTATGCTCCACCAGCTGGTTACGCCCCCGGGCGCGCCCGGCGTTGGCGGCGAGCTGGATCAGGCGGGTCGGGACGCTCAGCGTACGTGCGGCCTGCGCCACCGCACGGGACCGCTCAGGGTCGCCGCCGGCGTCATCCAGCAAGACCAGCTCCACCAGACCGCCCAGGGCGGCGCCCTCCCTGTCCAGCGCGGCCAGCAGGGGGCGGGGATCGTCCCGGTAGAAGGGCGTCAGGATGGATAGTTGCGGGGCCGCGTCGCCATGCGCGGCGTTGTCGATGACCATCTTGGCGATCATCGTGGTCATGCAGCCATGCCGCGCGCCGCCACCTTCAACCGCAGCACGCCAAACATGCGGGCCACGTGGCTGCGTGCGTCGCCGGCGTCCAGCGCCAGGGCGGCCAAGGCATAGGCGAAGACGCCGGCTCCCGCCTTGACTGTCAGCTCCCCGATCCCGCCGCTGGCCGGCAGGCGCGAGAGCACGAAAGCCATGATCCCAGTCGCCAGGGCGCTGCGCCCGATCGCCGTCCAGGGGATCGGCAAGCGGATGCCGTCACGCTGCAGCAGGACGGACACCACAGCGCCGAGGCCATAGCTGGCGGTGGTCGCCCACATGGCGCCATCCAGGCCATAACGCGGGATCAGCAACAGGGTCAGCGCAAGATTGGCCAGAGCCGGAATGCCGATGGCGATCAGTTGGCGAACGGTGCGCCGTCCAAGCGTGAAGGCGGTGTTCAGATAGTGGGCGGTCAGCCCGTAGAAGAGGCCGCTCAGCGCAATCCAAGGCGTGACGCGCGCCGCGTCCTGGCGAAGCGCTGGGCCTACCATCAGCTCGGCCAGGGGATGGGCCACCATGGCGAGCCCCGCTGCGGCGGGCAAGGCGATCAGCACCATGAAGGACGCCTGCTCACGCGCGGTGCGGTCGAGCGCCGGCTGGCCGCCGCGCTCCAGCGCCGCGATGCAAGCCGGTCCGCCCGCCATGCCGAGCCACATGAACATGACGTCCAAGGTGCGGTTGGAGAGGCTGTAGCCGGCGTGGTAGGCCCCCACCGTGGCCTCGTTCATGTAAGCGGCCAGCACGAAGCGGTCCGTGGTCGCCAACGCCAGCCCCATCAGCAGTGAGAGCGAGATCGGCAGTCCGTAGCTTGCATAGCGGCGCAGACGCTCGACCTCGAAGCGTCCCTGGCGGGCGGGACGAAGCTCGCTCGGCAGGGCGAACAGCAGACACGCTCCGCTGGCGACGCCGGCGCCCAGAAGCGGCGAAGCGCCGCCGAGGTGCAGGACGGCGAACAGCGCACCGAGCGCGAAGCCGCCCCCGGTCTGGGCCATGTCGAAGACGGCGTAGCCGCGCACCTCGCCGGCCGCACGCCGCCGCTCCTGCGCCATCTTCAGCAGGCTGCGCACGGTGATGCACACCAGGCCCGCACCCATAGCCAGCTTAAGCGCCGACCCGATCGGTAACAGCAGCAGCAGCGCCCCGGCCACCAGCGGCAGCGCCACCGCCATGGCGGCGAACGCGCGATACAGGGTGGCGTAAAGCGACAGCCTGCCAGGCGCATCCTCGGCCGCGTAGAAACGCGCCATGGCCGCCTCGATCCACACGAACAGGCAGGAGTAGACGACGCCCGTCACCGAGAAGGCGAGCGCGTAGTCGCCATATTGCGCCGGTGTCAGCATGCGGGTGAAGACAACGATGGCGCCGAAGCCCGCCACCGCCTGCACCACGTTCACAGGCAGATAGCCCAGCACGCCTTTCCAGAACATGGTCGGGTCCAGCCGCCGCTCAGCGAACCGCGTCGCCGTCGCCGAGCAGGCGGGGCAGGGTCATGACGAGGATGTAGAGGTCGAGCCAGAAGGACTGGCGCTCGATGTAGTCCACGTCCAGCTCCACACGCCGACGCACTTCCTCGGCGGTGTTCACCGGGCCGCGCGAGCCGTTGATCTGGGCCCAGCCGGTGATGCCGGGCTTCATGCGATGACGCCAGGCGTATTCCGCCACCAACCGATGGCTATCCTCGCCCGCGGTCTTCATGCCGATAGGGTGGGGGCGCGGGCCGACCAGCGACATGCAACCCTGAAGCACG
>CAXTRP010000411.1:0-3181 GCA_964246615.1 uncultured Caulobacteraceae bacterium
CGCTGAGGCCCTGGATGACCGCGTCGTTGTGCATCAGCACCTCCGTCGGGCCGCCGCCGAGCCGCGGCAGCGCCTCGCGCGGGCGTCCGGGCAGGTTGAAGCCGTCATCCTCCCAGTTCCCGGGCAGGTTCTGGCCGCTGCGCTTGATGCCGCCGTCCTCGCCGATGATCCCGGAACAGGCGATGCCGACGAACGGAGCGAGTCGGACCCCCTCCCTGCGGGCCAGGCGACACAGCATCTCCGCCAGGCGGGCCACCGCCTCCTCGCAGCCGGGAGCCGCGTCGCCGTGGCGCCACAGGTCCCGCCCCATGACCCGGGTCGCGCGCAGGTCCGGCGACCTGTGGAGGTTCAGCTCCACCAGTCCGACACGGATGTTGCTGCCGCCGATGTCGGCCGCGAGCAGGACGTCCGATCCCCGCAACACCGAGGCCGGAACCAGGTGGGCGGCGCCGACCAGCCCCGCCTCGTCGGGATGGTGGCGGATCGGGTGCAGCCTGGCCGCATGCCCCTCCGCCCGCAGCACCGACGCGCGGCCGATGGCCAACTCGCCGACGCGGCTGGCCCGCATGCCGCCCCCAACCGCGATGCGCCGCACCTCGAGCCAGCCGGGCATATGCGACAGGCAACGCACGACCGTCGCCAGTTCGCGCGCGAAATTCTCCACCGCCCCGAGCACGAGGCCCGCCGCCTCTGGATCGCCCTTGGCCAGGATCCGGTCGAGAGCCTTCTCGCCGGGCCCTCCGGGTGAGGTGTCGGCGATCGGGTCCTCCCCGTGCGGCAGGCGGCTGCGCCAACCCTGCAGGATGGCGCGGAAGGCACGCTTGCTCGCACGGTTGCCAAGGAAGGTAGCGGCGTCGCGAAGCTCGGCGTTGTAGGCGCACACCCTCACCGTCGGCAGGTGGAAGGCGCCATGGACGCGCTGCCCTACCTGCATCATCGTGGCTCGTTCGGCGCGGGGGGAAGATGCCACGTCATTCGATCGCCCATGCCGACACGGCCGATCTCTCCCCGCGGGCAATGCCTGGCAGGACGCTCGTGCAGCCGTGCGCCGCCTCCACAGGCATCGCGAGCAAGCCCATCATGGCGGATCGCACACCCACTTCCGACACCAACGCTTTCTGAGGCAGCAGCGACATGGAACTGAACGACATAGGGTTTCAATGCATGCCGTCGGTCCGAAAAATATAAGCCGCCTATAGACAAGCGCCGGCAGGTAGCTCCGGTCGACGTTCGTCTGCCTTCACGCGCGAGCTGAAGCAGCAGGCAGGCGGTCCACTCCGAGGCGCCAGCGCCAGCCATATCCGGCTTGCATCATTCTTGGCCCTGACCCAACAGTCGTGTCAACGGCCGCCAATTCGAAGCCGAGCTGGACTTCAGGACGGCAGCCGCGATCCCGACGGCATCGCGCTTTCATCGGTCCTCGGCACGGCCTGCCACGGCGGGCGGCGGCTCTGGCAGGGGGGGGCACAGGCCCGCTCCCGCCAACGCCGATCCGGGTCCACGAACCAGGGTTTCCGGCATTGTTGCACGTCGATGCACAAGGGTGTGGTTTCCAGGCTAGGGCCTGTGGACGTTTGGGTAAGATGCGTGGAGGTTTGCAGCATTGTCTGTCGTGTTGGGGCGTGGATGGATCGTCTGGTGTTGAGCGATGCGATGTGGGAGCGCCTTGCTCCTCACCTTCCGGGCAAGCCCGGTGACCCTGGCCGCGCGGGGGCGGACAACCGGCTGTTCATGGAGGCTGTTTTGTGGATGGCGCGGGCGGGTGCGCCGTGGCGCGACCTGCCGGGCGGGTTTGGCGCCTGGAACTCCGTGTTCCGGCGCTTCCGGCGCTGGGCCAGGGGCGGGGTGTTCGAGCGCCTGTTCACCGTGCTGAAGGGCGAGCCCGACTTCGAGTATGCCATGGTGGACGGCACGATCGTGCGCGTGCACCAGCATGGGACGGGGGCAGAAGGGGGACTGCGCACCAGGCGATCGGGCGCTCGCGCGGCGGCCTGACCACCAGGGTGGTCGCCCTGGTGGACGCGCCGGGCAACCTGGCCCGCTTCGTCCTGCTGCCCGGCCAGCGCCACGACCTCGTCGGTGTGCCGCCCTTGATCGAGGGGGTCGCCCTGGACGCCCTGATCGGCGACAGGGGTTTTGACAGCGATGGCCTGCGCGCCGAGCTGGACGCGCGCGGGGCGGTCGCGGTGATCCCGCCCAGGGCGAACCGCGCGACGGCCATCGCCTGCGACTTCGCCATGGATCGGTGGCGCCACCTGATCGAGAACCTGTTCCGCGACCTCAGGCAGAACCGCAGGATCGCCACGCGCTACGACAAGACAGACCAGAGCTTCGCCGCCATGATCCACCTCGCCGCCATCCGCCTCGCATTGCGATGCTTGTAGGTCCTCAGCCTGCATCACGAGTTGGAGCGTCAAGGATCCGGGCGAGCGCGCGGGCGAGGTCCTGTCCGCTTGCAGGTTTCTCGCAACGCGGTAGGTGGAGGTAGGGAGGTGGGATTGCGCTCGCATCGTAGCCAGTCGCGAGGAGCAACGGCACGCCGCGTGCCAACAGCAGGTCCACGACAGGCCAGATCGCCTGGTTGTTCAGGTTTAAGTCCAAGAGCGCGCCGCCGATTCGACCCTCCGTCGCGATCGGACGCGCGGCATCTTCCACGTTTGGAGCCGGACCCAGCGTCTCGACACCAGCGTCCGACAGCTCCCCGGCGATCTCCTCGGCGATCATGTACTCGTCCTCAGCCACCAGGATGCGGCGGCTCCGCAACGTGGCTTGCACCGTCAGTGCCGTTGCCATCACGCCAACTCCTTTTCCGTGCGGCGGCTGAAGGCGCTGGACGGTAGGGTAATGCGGCACCGAACGCCGTCGGAGGTGAACTCCAGCACCGTCTCCGCCCCCAACTGGTAGGGCAGCGCCCTGGTGATCAGCTCGCTGCCGTAGCCACGGCGTGCGGATGGACCGGCCGGCATCGCCACTCCCCTTTCATGCCAGTCGAGCACCAGGCGCTGCATGCCGTCTGCCCCGACCTTGATACCCCAGCTGACCGTGAGCCGGCCCGAAGGCTGGCCGATGGCGCCATATTTTACCGCATTGGTGGCCAGCTCGTGCAGCGCGAGCGCCAGGACCTGCACGCTCTCGCCCGGTAGGTCCACCGCAGGCCCGACAACCTCGACCTTGTTGGACG
>CAXTRP010000412.1:0-3180 GCA_964246615.1 uncultured Caulobacteraceae bacterium
GGATCACCGCGCGGGTGCACGGCCGGCAAAAGTCAGCCTACTCCATCTGGCGCAAGCTCCAGCGTAAGTCGGTGGCCTTTTCCCAGCTGTCGGACATCTATGGCTTCCGCGTCATCGTGGACGAGGAGGATGACTGCTACCGGTCGCTCGGCCTGATCCACAAGGCATGGCCCTGCGTTCCCGAGCGGTTCAAGGACTATATCTCGACGCCCAAGCGCAACAACTACCGCTCGCTGCACACGACCGTGGTCGGTCCGCGCGGCATGCGCATCGAGCTGCAGATCCGCACCGAAGCCATGGACCGGGTGGCGGAGGAGGGGGTGGCCGCCCACTGGCGCTACAAGGGCAAGACCTACGGCTTCGACGCCCAGGCGTCCGGCGCGGACGGCGGGCGCGATCCCCTGTTGAACCTGCGCCATCTCGTACAGCTGATGGACCACGGCGGCGACGCGGAGGAGATGGTCGAGCACGCCAAGCTCGAAATGTATCTGGACCAGGTCTTCGTGTTCACGCCGAAGGGCCAGCTGATCAGCCTGCCCCAGGGCGCCATGCCATTGGACTTCGCCTATGCGGTGCACACCGACGTCGGCGACACCGCGATGGCCGTAAAGATCAATGGCGAGCTTCGGCCGCTGCGCACCGTGCTGATCAATGGCGACGTGGTGGAGGTGGTGCGTGGCCACAAGCCATCCCCGCCGCCCAACTGGCGCTCGTTGACGGTCACCGGGCGGGCGCGTTCCGCCATTCGCCGGCATATCCGGCTGACCGAGCGCGACGAGTTCATCCGGCTTGGCCGCGGGGCCATCGACCAGGTCTTCCTGAAGGCTGATCGAGATCGGGCCGGGGTCTCGCTGCGCCCCGCGCTGGATCGCTTTGCGCAAGGCTCCGAGGACGAGCTGTTCGAGCGGGTCGGCCGTGGCCGGGTTTCCGCAACCCAGGTGCTGGAGAGCGTCTTTCCAGGCCTGAAAGACAGCGAGCGGTCCGCAGCGGCCGAGCGGGCGCGGATCGAGGACGGGCGCTCGGCGCGACTCTACGTTCGCGGCGGCGGCTTGACGCCGGGGGTGTCGCTGCACTTCGCCGACTGTTGCAGCCCTGTGCCAGGAGACCGGATCGTCGGCATCCTTCAGCCCTCGGGCGACGGATTGAGCGTGCATACCATCGACTGCCCGCGCCTGGCGGAATACGAGGACCAGGACGACGTGTGGCGCGACCTAAGCTGGACCCCGCAGGCGGAGTCCAACACCATCTCCCGCGCCCGCCTGCTGGCCACCATCCGCAACGCTCCAGGCGTGCTCGGCCAGGTCTGCACCCTCATCGGAGAGGCGCGTGGCAATATCGTGAACATGCGCATGCACCACCGCCAGTCGGACTTCTTCGACGTCGACCTCGACATCGACGTGGTCGGCGCCAAGCACCTGACCAACATCGCCGCGGCCCTTCGGGCGTGCCCATCGGTGGAGACGGTGGACCGGGTGAAGGGCTGAGGCCGGTTTCCGAGGTCAAATGCAAGCGCGATGCGCTCCGCGAAAGCGGGATTGCAGGCGTTTGAAAGCCTGCCGCTCCTATCGCAAGCGCTGACAAATGGACGAGCAGGCGGGCGCGCTCAGTTCAGTTTTCGCTTCTTCAGGAACGTCGAGCGATCTGCGGAGCGGATGCGCACGTTGAACACGTCGCCCTCGCGCGACAGGGTCAGCGGCGCCTCGACCCCTGCCGGCCCGAGCGCCCACAAGGCGCGATAGAAGCCGGCCAGGTCTTCGACCGGCTCTCCCGCCAACGCCACAATGATGTCGCCACGCCTCAGCTCAGCCTTGGCGGCTGGGCCGCCGGGAGACACGCCGAGCACCACCAGCCGATCCTCCACCACCTGCGACAGCAGACCGAGCCAGGGCCGCGTCGAGGAGTTGGGCCGTCCGCGCAGCAGGTCGTCGAACACCGGCTTCAGCTTCTCGATCGGCACGCTCATGTTCAACGCCGTGGGACGGTCGCTGGAACTCTGCTGCTCCACCCTCAAGGATCCCAGCCCGACCAGCTCACCCTTGGGCCCGATCAGCGCAGCGCCGCTCCAATGCGGGTGGGCGGGCGTAGTGAACAGGGCGTCGTCCAGCAGATACTCCCAATATCCGGCGAAAGGCTCCCGTGTCACCAGCACGCCTTGAGCCGCATGCGCCCGCCCGCCGCCGCCGGCGATAAGCAAGGCGCTGTCGTTGGTCAGTTCGCGCGAGTCGCCCAGAGGAAGGGCCGGCAGGCCTAGCGGCTCCAGCGCATGCACCAGGCCGAAGCCGCTGGCGTTGTCGACGCCCAGCACGTGGGCCGGGACCTTACGACCGTCTACGGTGGTGAGGGTCACGTGCTCGGCCTCCAGCACCAGGTAGCCGATGGTCAACACGACGCCATCCTCGCTCAGAACGACGCCGTTCCCCACGCGCTCGGTCCCAAGCGACGAAGCGGTGAAGGCGTCGCTAGGCGCCTCAGCCTCCAGCACCACGACGGAGGACAAGGCGTGGTCGAGGTCGAAGGCGAAGCCGCCCTTGTGCGGCCGGTCGGCTTCCTCGACTTCGAAACCGCTGAAAGGTGACGCCACGCGAACGCTCCGTGCTGAACAAGCTCGAAATGATCTGGTGCCGCTCTGCTGCGGCGCAAGGTGGCGAGGGCCATTAACGCTCCACCCGCCCTGGAGGCGCTCGGCTTAGGCAGCCAGTGCTACGCCATCGGGCGTGTAGTGATCGTCGATGAAGCGCGCCGCTTCCTGGCTGTCGGTGCGCACCTGGACGCCCCACAAGGTGTGGCGCACCTCCAACACCGCCGAAAGCTGCGCCCTGCAGCATGCGATCGCGGCGTGGGCTGCATCCACCTCGTTCATATCGATGATCCAGGCCCCCATGAGGCAGGCGCTGTGGAAAGACTCTTGCCGACCCATCAACCGGGTGCTCCACGCTACGTGACGGTCACATATTAGTGACCAAACCTGAACGGAAGCTGAGTGTTGTCGCACACGCCGTGCAGTTAGCGCGGCGTTCACCAGGGTGGCCCCACGGTCACACCATGGCTGACCGCATCCCCGATTTTGGCGACCCGGCGCCGCTGTTCACCGGCTGTACCGACGAGGTGGACGCCTACAACATCGGTGTGGTCGCCGGCCGGTTCGTTGTCCTGATGGTCTTCGGCAGCCTAGGCATGGAG
>CAXTRP010000413.1:0-3176 GCA_964246615.1 uncultured Caulobacteraceae bacterium
CACCAGGCCCTGGCCGGCGCTCCTATCCCGCCGCCACTGGAGCACCGCTGAACCATGATGGCGGGGCCTCGAACCCACGGCGCGCCGCGTCGCGGCCTGATGTTGGTGATCTCCAGCCCCTCTGGCGCGGGCAAGACCTCCCTGTCCCGCCGGCTGGTGGCGGACCATGCCGAACTCGACCTGTCGGTCTCCTGCACCACTCGCAACCCGCGCCCTGGCGAACAGGAAGGGCGCGAGTATTTCTTCATCGACCGGAGCGACTTCGACGCCCGGATAGCCGATGACGCCTTCCTCGAATGGGCGGAGGTGCACGACAACCGCTACGGTACGCCCCGCGCTCCGGTGCTGGAGACGCTCGAGGGGGGCCGCGACGTGTTGTTCGACATCGACTGGCAGGGCGCAGCCCAGGTGGCGGCAGGGGCGCCGGCGGACGTGGTGCGGGTGTTCATCCTGCCGCCCACCATGATCGACCTGCGCCGCCGCCTGGTCGCCCGCGCCCAGGACGGCGCCGAGGTCATCGGCCGCCGGCTGGAGCGCGCGCCCGGCGAGATCGCCCGATGGGGCGACTACGACTACGTGCTGGTGAACGACGACTTCGACCAGGCCTACGCCGACCTCGCCCACGTCTACCACGCAGAGCGGCTCAAGCGGGGACGCAACCCTTGGCTCGGGGGGTTCGTCGCGGGATTGCTCGCCTAGACGCCAGCTTCACGCCGCATCACGAGGAGGAGCCGGCGTTCGTCAAATCCTCACGCCTGTGCGGCTATCGTAGCGCCTGGAAAGCCAAGGTGCGCTGACAAGGCCCGGCATGACGCAGGTGCTGCTCAGACCCGCGAACGACTCGATCCGGCCGCTCTCGACAATCGAGGTGGCGTTGAAGGTGCGGCCCGCGCCCCTGCTGAGCGGGTCCACGCCGGTGTGGCGGCTTGATCCCCAATACGATCGCTGGCTCTCGGAGCAGTTCCCCCAGGCTCAGGTGTGGTTCTGTCCCCTCGAAATTTACGACCGCATGGTCCGTCCAGCCGCCGCCCGCTTCACCCTGGAGGCAATGGACGCGCAGCTGGCGGAAGAGGCGCAGCGCACGGGCGGCTACGTGCTGAGCAGCCTGAGCGGCTGGGGCAAGCGCACCGCCATGTTCGCCGTCGGCAGCCACCGCCTGAAGGCGCTCACCGAGTTCCTGTTCCAGTGGGGTTAAAGCGCCGCTGCGGCATGGCTCCAGGGTGAGAACCCGGCGAGCGGCGCGCGGCGCCACAGCAGCTTTGCGGTGGTGCTGCTGAGCAGGAGCCACGCCACCAGCACGGTGCAGAGCGCCACGCCCAGGCCGAATTCCGTTGTCAGGTAGAATACGCCGCCGCGGTTGGTGGTGGCCTGATCCAGCACCGACTGGATCAGCAGGTTATGCGCCGCGTGCAGCAAGGTAGGCGGCCAGACGCTGCCCGAGCGAAGCCGCAGCCACGCGTAGAGAAACGACGAGCTGACCACCATCAGGGCGAAACAGGCCAGCTGGAACACGACGGGCGTACCCGCCGCCTTGTAGTCGGCGAAGATGATCAGCGGAAAATGCCATAGCGCCCAGATGCCGCCGGAGATAAGCGAGGCGTTGCGGAACGTGGTCACCTTGAGCAGTTCGGGGACGAGCAGCCCGCGCCAGCCCGTCTCCTCTCCCAACGCGCGGCTGATCTTGTCGAGCAGGCCGAAGCTCAGGATCAGCAGCAAAACGGGTGCGGCGCCGGTCGCGTGCAGTCCGTAGGGGAGCACCGCCGGCCAGAGCCCCGGCGCAAAGCCGCCCAGCCCCGAACTCCAGGCGAGCAGGTAGACCGGCAGGGCGTAGGCGAGCGGCAGCGCGAGCGCGATCAGCAGCCAGACCGGACGGCCCGAAGCGAACCCGATGCCGGCGAGGCTCTTCTCGCTGACCAGCCGCACGATGATCGCGGCCAGACCCGGCCCCCACATCAGGACCGCGGACGCCAGCCTAGGCCGCAAAATGTGGCCGTGGATGCCAAGATAGTAGCCCGGCAGGCTGAGGATCGCGGCAAGCACCAGGAAGGCGCCGATCTTGCGCCAGGCGACCATGGCAGGCTGCGACTCGTCTCGTCCTGTCATCACCACCCGCTCTCTCCCCCAGCTGCGCAAGCGCGAGCATGGCGGCTGACAACCGGCTGGCAAAGCCCGCCGCTCATCGCGAGCCGAATTGACCCTCGAAGATTGCGGAGTAGGCGGCGATCGACCTCGCCATGCCGTAGTCCTGGGCGTGAAGCCGCGCCGCGGCCCCCCACCGACGCGCCCGCTCAGGATCGGCGAGCAGCGTGTCGAGCGCCGCGCGGAGGGCCTCGACGTCGGCGGGAGGAAAGAGCAGGCCGCTGCGCTCCTGCTCGACCGCCTCGCGCGGGCCGAAGTCGCAGGCGCTGGCGACGACGGGTGCCCCGCACGCCATCGCTTCCAGCAGCGCGTTGGGAAACCCCTCCCAGCGGGACGCCAGCACGAAGGCGCGCGCCTGGCTGAACCAAGCCCAGGGGTTCGGCTCAAAGCCCTGGAAACGTACGCGCGTTCCCACGCCGAGCGCCTGGGCCTGGGCCTTTAGCGCGCCTTCAAGGCTGCCCTCGCCCAGGATGACAAGGTCCAGGCTGTCGCAAGCGCGGCTGGCGGCGAAGGCGCGGAGCAGCACGTCATGGCCCTTCTGGAACTCCAGCCGTCCGGCCGCCACGATGAACGGGCGTTCGGGCGCGGCCAGGATCGGCAGGCGCGCGCCCGCCTCGATCCTGTCCAGGTCGATGGGGTTGGGCGTCACATGCACGCGCTCGGGGGCGAGGCGGAAGTCTTCACGCAGGCCTTGCGCCATGTCCGACGAGTTGGCGAGCACCCCGTCCGCCGCCCGGTAGCACCTGCCGACCAGCGCCTTGACGACGCTTCGCCCGATCGGAGTGGCCAGCTCGTCGTCGATGACGGCCGCGGTATTGTTGCCCTCCCGCGCCAGCCATCGCGGGCGATCGCGCCCCACCAGGTGCATGGCGGGCCAGCACGCCAGGCTCGTGCCCTTCAGGAAGCTGACGACCAGGTGGGGCTTGGCCCGCCGGATCAGCGACGCGAAAGCGCGCGGCGCCTGCACCGCGCCGGCGACGAGCCGGTCAGGCCGGTAGAGGGCGGAGTTGTGGCCCTCGTCCTTCAGCCATTCGCCG
>CAXTRP010000414.1:0-3158 GCA_964246615.1 uncultured Caulobacteraceae bacterium
ACGCCAAGGCGGCGCCGGCCGCCAAGCCCGCGTCGGTGGCCGGGGCGGCGCCGGTTGCAGCTTCCGCTCAGAGCGCGGCCAGGCCGAAGCCCGCTGCGTGACGTTCGGCGAGCGCCTGCGTCACCTTGGCCCCGCCTTGTGGCTGTGGGAGTTGAGCGTGCTCGCCTGGCTGCTGCTGGCGTCCTACTTCACGCTTGGCCGGCACGGACATCTGGATTGGACCGGACATGCGCTGGGCCGCGACTTCATCAACTCCTGGACCGCCGGCCACCTGATCCTGTCGCATCAGGTGAACGACATCTTCCATCCGGCGGTGTTCCTGAAGCGGGAGCAGGCGCTGTTCGACCCCCGCCTGCCGTTCCACTTCTGGTCCTACCCGCCGCCCAACCTGTTCCTGGTGCTGCCGCTGAGCGTCACCTCCTACTTCGGCGGCCTGGCCGCCTGGAGCGTGGCGGGGCTCGTGGCGCTGGGCGTTTCGGTGCGGTGCTGGACCAAGGACCCCTGGACGTGGGCGCTGCTGATGGCCGCGCCTGCGGTCGCCACCAACATCGGCCTGGGCCAGAACGGCGCCTTCACCGGAGCGCTCCTGATCGGCGGGCTGAGCCTGGTCGATCGCCGCCCCGTGCTCGCTGGCGCCCTGCTCGGCCTGCTGATCTTCAAGCCCCAGATCGCCATCCTGTTGCCCGTGGCGGTGCTGGCGGGCCGGCGATGGAGGACGACCGCCGCCGCGGCTGCAGTTGTGGTCGCGGTCATAGGGCTATCCGCCCTGGCGTTCGGACTGGACGCCTGGCGCGGCTTCTTCGGCCCCACCCTGCAGATGCAAGGGGCCATGCTGCAGCACGGCCGGGGACCGTTCATGTGGATGATGCCGTCCGCCTACATGTCCGGCCGCATCTTCGGCTTGCCCACGGCCGGGGCGCTGCTGGTGCAGGCGCCGTTCACCCTGCTTGCAGCCGTCCTGGTAGGCTGGGCCTGGTGGCGCAACGACAAGCCGCTGGAACTGCGTGCGGCGATCCTGATGATGGCGACCTTCGTGGCCTCGCCCCAGGCGTTCAACTACGACCTCGTCCCCGCGAGCGCCGCCGCGCTGGTCCTGCTGCGGCGTGATCGTATCGCGCCGGTGGGGCTCGTGCTGGCGTTCATGGTCTGGGGCGCGCCGGTGGTGATGATGGCGCTTGAGCGGTTCCACGCGCCCCTCACGCCCTTGGTGCTCACCGCCGCCCTGGTCAGGCTCGCCATGCTGCCGGACGATGAGGTCGAGGCCGCTCGCCCGGCGCCGGCTTGAGGTCGATCCGCGTCCTGTTCGCGCCTGCCGCAAGCCCGACGATCGGCGGCGGCCACCTGATGCGCGACCTCGCCCTGGCGCAGGCGCTGCAGGCGCGCGGCGCATCCTGCACCTTCGCCGCGCCAGAGTGGGGGGAGCGCCTGCTGCAGCGGTTCGCGACCAAGGCGCCAGCGGTTCAAAGCCTCCCGCGTTCTGGCGATCCCGTGGCGATCGCGCGAGCCCTCGATGGCGTCGAGCCCGATGTGCTCGTGCTCGACGATTACGATCTGACCGCCGCAGATGTCGCACTTCTGCGCAGGCCGGGGCTGCGGATCGTGGTCATCGATGACCTCGCCGATCGCCCCTACGATTGCGACCTGCTCGTGGACCCAGGTTTCGGTCGCAACGGCCAGGATTACGCCGGCCTGACGCCGCCAGGATGTCGCGTCCTGACCGGCCCTGGTCACGCATTGCTTCGCGCCGGCTTTGCGGAGGGGGCGAGGCCGAAGATGATCGCGGCGCAGGTGAGCCGGGTGTTCGTCTCCTTCGGACTCAGCGACGTGGACGCGGTCACCGTGCGGGTGGTGGAGCATCTGCGGACGTCCTTCCCCATGCTCGTCTTCGATATCGCCCTCGCCTCGGACGCAGCGAGCCTGCCGCGGTTGCGCGCGCTAGCCGGCGGCGGTCCATACTTGAACCTGCACCCCGATGCTCGCGACGTGGTCAGCCTGATGAAGGCGGCGGACGTGGCGGTGGGGGCGGGCGGATCGGCCACCTGGGAACGGTGCGCGCTCGGCCTGCCGACGCTTGCGGTGGTCGTGGCCGACAACCAGCGCGCCATGATCGGGCGCCTGGCGAAGGCCGACGCCGTGCTGCAGGTCGATCTCGGCGACCCGGACTTTGATGAGCGTCTGTTGGAGATGTTTGGGCGGCTGCTCGATCCGGCGGTGAGGCGCGCGCTCTCCCAGGTGTCCGGCGCCGTGTGCGATGGGCGCGGGGCCGCGCGTGTGGCCGAAGCGATCTTGGCCCTCGCCGAAGCCTGATCGCCTCCGCCCCCTGTGTCGTTGAGGCTAGGCGGCGGCTCTGATTGCGCTAAGGGTCTGGCCCGCTCTCCCTGGAAAGCCGCGTTGCGCTTTCGCGAAGGTGTCCATGGCTACCCGTCCCGCCGTTGTGCTCGTGCTCGTTCCGCTCCTTCTCGCTTCTGCCTGTCATCGTGGACCGGCGCGGCAAGGGGCGGTCAGAGGTCCGGCGCTCGCCCCATCGGGCGCGCTGAACGCAGGCGGCGAGCCGCAGTGGAGCGCCCAGGTTCGCGGCGGCGTCCTGCGCTTCAGCACTGGCGCCGATGACGCCGTCAGCGTGCACGCCAGCCTGGCCGACCATGGCAAGGCCGGCGCCGTCTGGAGCGGCGAGGCCGCCACGGCCGCCGGTCGACCCGCCACGCTGCTGCGCCTCACCGTTGTCGCCAAGCGCTGCGAGGATGGGCCTACCGGCATGGTCTACCCGATCACAGCGACCCTGGAAGCCGCCGGGCGGCGCTATAGCGGCTGCGGCGCCGCGCCTGGACAAGGGCTCGGTCCGCGCAGTTGACGTCCCTCAGCCGCTGCCGGCCGTAGGCTCTTCGGCCTTCAACGCTTTCTCTGATATGCAGCCGCACATGGCTGACGGCGATATGAGGACCCGCACCGGGGGGGAGGGCAGGACCGCGTTCGGCCGTGGCTTCCTCTACGACCTCTGGTATTTCGTGGAATTGGGCTCGGCGCTGAAGCCCGGCATGATGCGCCGCTACGAGGTGCTGGGCGAGCCGGTGCTGCTCGGCCGCGACCGTGCCGGGGCGGTGTTTGCGCTTCGCGACATCTGCCCGCATCGCGCCGCCCCGCTGTCTGCGGGCTCGATC
>CAXTRP010000415.1:0-3157 GCA_964246615.1 uncultured Caulobacteraceae bacterium
TCGCCCAACAAACCCAACCCGCGCAAGGACGCGGCGGGCAGTCGCACGAGCCTTGGTCGTGCTCCAACCGCGCCTGCCGCTGCGGTCATGATCTCGCTGAAGCTATAGCCCGCGGGTCGTTCGTCGCAGACAGCGACGATCCAGCCGCCATCTGGCCGCGCGGCGAGCGTGGCGATGGCCTGGGCCGCATCTTCCACATGCAGGATCGCCAGCCTCGCATCGGCGCCCAGCACCGGCAGCATGGGGCTGAGCCGCGCCGCCCGAAACAGGCCGAGCGTCGTGCGGTCTTCGGGGCCGTAGAGCGGCGGCAGGCGCACGATCCAGGCTCCTGCGCCCTGAGCTTCCAGGACGGCCATCTCACCTCCCCGCTTGCTGTCGGCGTAGGCCGACAGCTGCGGTTCACGCGCCGCCAAGCTGGATACGGAGACAAAACAGCCATCTCGACCGGTTTGACGGGCGACCTCGGCCACACGGCCCGCGCCTTGAGCATTCACCGCATGGAAGCGCGCCGGCCGATCGGCCTTCACCAGACCCGCCATATGCACCACCGCCTGGGCGTCGGTGCAGAGGCGGTCCAACGCATCGCGATCCTCCAGTCCCCCTGGTACGACCTCAGGTTCGAGGGAGGACCAGAGCGGGTCGGACAACGGGCGCCGGGCCAGCAGCCGCAAGCGCCATCCCCTCGCCGCAAGCGCCCGCGCCACGTGCCGGCCGAGGAAGCCCGTTCCTCCTGTCAGGGCGGCGAGCGGCGCGATCGGATCAGGCAGGCTCGAAGGTCCCGACCCGATAGAGCTCGCGCGCCTGAGAGCGGCGCAGCTTGCCCGACGAGGTCTGCGGCAAGGCGCCTGCGGGCACCAGGCGCACCTCCGCCTCCACACCGTGGCGGGCTCGCAGCAGGCCGGCGACATCGGCGGCCAGACGCTGCCGCGCCTCAGGGTTGCGCACCCGAGTCTGCACCAGAGCGACCACTTCCGCGCCGTCGCCGTCAGCGGAGAACGCCGCCACATCGCCGCTGCGCAGGCCGACGATCTCCGCCTCAACGGTCCATTCGAGGTCTTGTGGCCAGATGTTGCGGCCGTTCAGGAGGATCAGATCCTTGCTGCGGCCGGTGGGTACGAACTCTCCGTCGGCCACGAAGCCGAGATCGCCCGTATCGAGCCAGCCATCGGTCCCCAGCACGGCGCGAGTGGCCTCCGGCTGGGCGTAGTAACCTTGCATGATGCTTGGCCCCCGGACGAACACCCGGCCAACGCGCCGCTCTGGCGTTATGGCGCCGGTGTCATCGCGGACCTCCAGCTCATGGCCCGGCAGGGGTGCTCCACACCGTACGAAGCTGCGCGCATCGGCTGCGTCAGGCCCTGCGGTCAGGCGCTCATGGCGTAGGCCTCCCCCCAGCGGCGCCATGGTCAGGGCCAGGGTCGCCTCCGCCATGCCGTAGCTGGCCACAAAGGCATGCTCGGGAAAGCCGACGGCCGCGAACCGCTCGGCAAACGCTGTCAGAGGCGCCGCACGCACCATGTCCCCGCCCACGCCCGCCACGCGCCAGCGCGACAGGTCGAAGCCGGACAGATTCGCCGTCTCGGCGCGCCGGGCGCACAGCTCGTAGCCAAAGCTCGGGCTGTAGGCGATGCTGGCCCCGCCCTCGCTCATCAGCCGCAACCAAAGCAGAGGCCGGCGGACAAAGGCCTCGGTCGGCAGCAGGTCCACCGACATGCCCACCGTCAGCGGGCTGAGCAGGAAGCTCACCAGTCCCATGTCGTGAAACAGGGGCAACCAGGACAGGGCGCGGTCGGCGGCCTCCACCTTCAGCCCGTACCGGGTGATGGCGCGCGTGTTGGCCATCAGGGCGCGGTGAGTCACTAGGACGCCGGTCGGTGTGCGGGTGCTGCCGGAAGAGAACTGGAGGTAGCAGGCGTCCTCGGGCTCGACCTTGGGCAAGCCGGCCTCCCGATCCGGTAGGCCCTCCAGCGATGTCAGCAGATGCGCGCCCGCCCCAGCCAGCAAGGGCTGAAGAGCGTCCGGTCCGAAGGCGGCGGCGGCGCGCGCCTGGGCCAGCAGACGGCCGATCTGCTCGCCATACCCGTCCAGCCCGCCCAGCGGCGCTGGAAGCGGCAGCGGCGCGGGAACCAGGCCAGCGTACTGACAGGCGAAGAAGGTCTCGATGAAGGCCCTGCTGGTTTCGGCGACGAGACCGACCCTGTCCCCAGGCTGCAGACCCGCCGCCAGCAGGCGGGCCGCCAGCACCCGGGCGCGGACGCGCAACTCGGTATACGGAACAGCCTGGACCAGCTCGCCACGGAGACCATAGATGTTGACGCCCGTATCGCCCTCCGCCGCAGCGTCAAGGGCGGCGGTAAGCGTGGGCAGGTCGGCGACGGGCAGTCGCCGGTCTGGAGACGTCGGGGTCGCGATCACCATACGGTCTTGAAGCCAGTCGCCCAAAATCGCAAGCCGGCCTCAGGAAACCGGGACAGGCGCGCCGCCACGAGACGTCTTGGCGCTTCGGGCCGACGCGACCACCAGCCGGCCGATCAGCGAGCCCATGCCTCTATGGTGCGCCCGGTGGTAGGCCGAGTGCGCCGGCAGCGAGGCCGCCAGACGCCGGTGCGCCTCGCCCAGCGCATGGTAGGGGAGCGCTGGCAGGAGATGATGCAGGGCGTGGTAGCGAAGCCCCACAGGCGCCCAAAGCACAGGCAGCAAGCCCGGTGGCGGGACGTTGACGCTGTCCAAGTATTGGGCCGAAATGCTCACCGCTGCGCCCTCGTTCTCCCAGAGGTGGGCGGCCAGGGTGCGGAACTGATTGATGATGGTGATCCCAGATGTCACCGCCAGAAACGTCAGGAAGCCCCCAAGCGGCACGATGCCCGCCACCACCAAGGCGACCAGCAGCAGCGCCCAGGCGCTCGTAACGACCTCCCATAAGCGCCAGGAGCGTCGGAACGCGCCCAGCGGCGGCTTGCGGCGGAACGCGGGATTGATGGACAGGGCCGACCCGCACGCCACAAGCCACCGGCGCAGCGGCGGGATAAGAACCGAAAGCGGCCCGAGGACAGCGAAGCGCAGGATCAGAACGGTAGGGGCCAGGGCTGACACGATGACAAAAGCGCCGAGCTTGGGAAGCGAGAGCCGAGCCAGCGGCAGATACTCCGGATCCTCG
>CAXTRP010000416.1:0-3156 GCA_964246615.1 uncultured Caulobacteraceae bacterium
CGAGCGCCCGTGTCGCTTCGCACCGCCGTCCGGTCTGGCGCGCGGCGGGCAGCCGCGCGCACCGCGTCGCCGAGCGTCGGGCCGCGGAAGCCCGTGGGCGCGGCCCCGCTCACGCGGGCCTCTCGGCGCCGAGACGGCGGTCCAGCTTGAAGAGCCTGACCGCGGTCTCGCGCATCACCTTGGCGTAGGGGACGGGGCGGAAGCCGTGCGCCTCCATCTCGTCTACGGCGCGCTCGGGGTCGATCACCGGCCAGTCGGTGCCGAACAGCACCTTGTCCTGGCCGTAGGTGTTCATGTACTTGATCAGCGCCGCTGGGAGATGCTTGGGGGCGTAGGCGTCTATGCCGATGTAGACGCGCTCGTGCTTCCAGGCCATGGCGATCATCTCCTCGGCCCAGGGCGTGCCGATGTGGATGCCGATCAGGTCGAGCTCGGGAAAGTCGATGGCGATCTGGTCCAAGAGGATCGGGCGCGCCACGCTGGGTAGCCTGACCTCCTTCTGGTAGATGAGGTTCTGCCCGACCTGCATCATAATCGGGATCTCAAGCTCGCAGCAGCGCGCATAGTAGGGGTAGTAGAGCGCCTGGTCCGGGGCGAGGCGGAACCAGTGCGGATACAGGTGCGCCCCCACGAAGCCCAAATCCTTCACCGCATGGTCCAGGTCCTTCAACCCCTGGATGCCGCGATAGGGGTCCACGCCCGCCAGACCTGAGAAGCGGTCCGGATAGGCGTCGCACCAGCGGGCGATTTCCGCGTAGGGGATTTCGAAGGCGCCCCGCATGCGCAGGTCACCGGCGCGCACCGCGATCAGCAGCGAGTGCTCGATGCCCGCCCGGTCCATCCTGCGCAGATAGTTCTCCATGCTCACGCCGGGGCGCATCGCCTCGGGCATGCGCACCTGCGCCTTGAAGCGCTCGTCCACCCCCGTCCACCCGTTCGCCACCGCCTCCGGCGTGAACAGGTTGACCACGATGTCCACCGCCCTCGCGCGGCGAGCCGGGTTGAGGTCGGCCGTCATCGCGCCTGTTCCTTCAGTTCGATCAGCGCGCCGCCGGTGGAGGCCGGGTCGATGAACAGCACGGACGCGCCGAAGGCCGCGCCGCCGTCGCCCAGGACGCGGTAGCCCGACGCCAGCAGCCGTTCGTGCGCCGCGTGGAGGTCGGGCACGGCGTAGCAGACGTGGTGGATCACCCCGCCCGGATGGCGCGCCAGTGTGTCGCTGGCGTTGTGGTCGCCTAGCGTCGCGCGAATCGGCGAGTCCGCGGTCGTAGGCTCGATCAGCTCGATCTTCAGGTTGGTGAGCTGAACGTAAACCTTGGCGATGCCCTGCCCCGCCCGGTCGGTTCGGGGCGTGGCCTCGCAGCCCAGCACGTCGCGGTAGAAGCGCGCGGCCTCCTCCGCCGACGCGGTGACGAAGCCCACGTGGTCCAGGGTGGCGCCCTCCAGCGTCGCGGGCGCGCTGGAGGGAAGCGCTGCGCTCACGACGGCCTCCATCATACCGCCGCGATCGCTTCGAGCTGGAGCCGCGCCGCGGGCGTCGGACCCGGCGCGACCACCACGATGAACTCCAGGGCGGGCAGCGCTTCGGCCGGCAGGACGTGGGCGCGGACCGCCTCGAAGGCGGCGCGGTCCGCGCCGTCCTCAAGGTAGACGGTGAGCTTCACCAGATGCTGCAGCGAGCCGCCCGCATCGGCCGCCGCCTCGGCGAGGCGCTCCAGCGCCGCGTGGGCCTGGGCGGCGACGCCCGGGCGGAAGCTCGCCTCCAGCGGCTCGACCAGCGCGCGCCCCGCTGGAGGCAGGTCGGCCGCGCGGCTCACCATGCGGGCCTCCGGGTCGTGGCCCAGCATGCCGGAGAAGAAGACGAAGGGGCCTACCTGCATGGCCGCGGGCGCGGCGAAGGGCGCGACGCCCCGCCAGGGGGTGGGCTTGAGCGCTAGTCCGAACGCCGGGTCGCGCGCCGTGAGCTCGATCTCGATGCTGCAGCCGCGGTGGCCGACCTCGTCGAAGGTCGAGACCGCCAGCGCCGGCTCGTGCGCCCCGAAGCTCTGGCGGTGCACCCGGTGGAACACCGGAAAATCGCGCACGTCGGCCAGGTAGACGGTGGCCAGCACCACATCGTCCAAGCCCAGGCCGGCGCGCGCCAGCAGCGCCTTCAGCTCCTCGTAGACGTACCAGGTCTGGGCGGCGATGGGGCCGTCGCGGCTGTCGGGATGGCTGCGACCGGTGGCGAGCGCGCGCCCTTCCGCCGCCACATCGTCGAAGCCGCGCACCACCGGCTTTCCGGGCTCCGAGGTCTTGATCGGGATGTGACCGGCGGTGAACACCAGCGGACCCGAGCGCACGGCCTGCGAATAGTGCGAGGCGGAGGGCAGCTGGGCCTGGTCGACGGCGGCGATCACCTCGCGCGCGCCGAACACCGGGTCCTGCCCTGGCGCGGCGGCGATGGCGTCCAGCCCTATCCAGTGCACGCCTTCGCCCGGGATGTGGCCGACGCCGAGCCCGCTGGAAGGCGACGGCACGGGCTGCCACACCCGCCGGGCCTGCTCGTAGGCGGGGAAGAAGCGCTTGTCCTTCTGCCACACGTGCTGGCGCAGGATCTGGCTGTTGTCGCTTCCCGCGGCCGCCAGGACCCGCTCCAGCGTCTCGTGCGCCCCCCATGCGCTGGCGCTGACCTGGCCCTCGCAGTGGTCGACCACCGGATAGCCCTGCTGCTTGACGCGGCCCTCCGGCGGCAGCGCCGCGAAGCCCTCGCTCGCAGTCTGCGCCCGCACGCCGGAGGTGAACACCAGGCCATGGGCGACGACGGCGTCCGGGTAACCCTCTCCCGTGGTGCGCCCAGGCAGGTAGATGCGGCGGAGCGCTCCCGGCGTGGCCAGCTTTTCGGAAGAGAGGACCTCTTGCGAGGAGGGTAGGGGCCAGAGGATGGGCATGGCTTGCTCCACTCAGATCGCGGCGACGGCGTCAATCTGCACCGCGCAGCTCGACGAGGGTCCGGGATGGGGAACCGCCACGGCCTCGATGGCGGGAAGCGCGTGCGAGCCGAGCACAGCGGAGCGCAGGGCGTCGAACACCAGCCAGTCGGTCGGCGAGCGCAGGAAGACCGTCATCTTGACAAGGCCCTCGGTCGAGCCGCCTGCCGCAGCGAGCGCGGTCTGG
>CAXTRP010000417.1:0-3136 GCA_964246615.1 uncultured Caulobacteraceae bacterium
ACCGCGAGACCAGCAAGACCATCCGCTGCCAGTGCTCCATCGACCTGCTGATCGATGTCAACCGCTCCATCATGCAGGGCCTGGCGCCCACCGCGGGACCCAGCGCCAGGGCAGCCTGAGCGGCGCAGCCACGCGCCCACCGTTCAGCCGCAGGCAGAACCCAAGTCTCCTCCGAAACGTTGACCGGCCAGCCACGCTGCCCAGGCGCTGGCGTCTCGGAAGCCTGGCCCCCGTGTCGCAAGCCTCGTCTCTCCATCGCCCGCGCAATGACCTTGCCGTGATCGCCGAGTATGCGCTATCGCCTTCTCCAAAATCCCACGTTAGGGAGATCGTCGGTCGCGCCTTCAGGGAGTTGGAGGGTCGATTTAGCCGCGCCGGCAGAAGCGCGCCTCTTGGGTGGAGTGCATGAAGAATAGCCGACCGCTGAGCCTGCATGTGCCGGAGCCGCAGACCCGGCCCGGCGACCAGCCCGACTTCACGTCCATGTCGCTCTCCCCCGCCGGCAGCGTCGAGCGGCCCGATATCGCCACCCCCGCCCTGCAGATGCGCGAGCTGGCCTACAGCCTGGTCCGCGTGCTCGACGAGGAGGGCCGCGCGGTCGGCCCCTGGAACCCGCGGGTGGACCCTGAGACGCTGCGGCGGGGCCTGAAGGCCATGCTGCTGACCCGGGCGTTCGACGACCGCATGTACCGGGCCCAGCGCCAGGGCAAGACCAGCTTCTACATGAAATGCACAGGCGAGGAGGCGGTGGCCTGCGCCCAGGCGCTGGTGCTCACCCAGGAAGACATGTGCTTTCCCACCTACCGCCAGCAAGGCCTGCTGATCACCCGCGGCTATCCCTTGGCCGCGATGATGAACCAGATCTACTCGAACGCGTCGGACCCGATCAAAGGCCGCCAGCTGCCGGTGATGTATTCGTCCAAGGAGTACGGCTTCTTCACGGTCTCGGGCAATCTCGGCACCCAGTATCCGCAGGCCGTGGGCTGGGCCATGGCCAGCGCCTACAAGGGCGACGACAAGATCGCCGCCGCCTGGATCGGCGACGGCGCGACGGCTGAAGGCGACTTCCACTCCGCCCTGACCTTCGCCAGCGTCTATCGCGCGCCCGTGATCCTCAACATCGTCAACAACCAGTGGGCCATCAGCGCCTTCCACGGCATCGCCGGCGGCGAGCAGACCACCTTCGCGGCGCGCGGCGTCGGCTACGGCCTGCCGGCGCTGCGGGTAGACGGCAACGACTTCCTGGCGGTCTATGCGGCCACCGAATGGGCGGCTGAACGGGCGCGCGCGAACCTCGGCGCCACGGTGCTGGAGCTCTACACCTACCGCGCGGCCCAGCACTCCACCTCCGACGACCCGGCGCGCTACCGCCCGGCCGACGAGCCCGGCGGCTGGCCGCTGGGCGATCCCGTGCTGCGCCTGGCCGCCCACCTGATCGGGCTTGGCGAGTGGTCCAACGCGCAGCACGCGGCCTACGAGAAGGAGGCTGTGGAGCAGGTCCGCGCCGCCGGCCGGGAGGCGGAGGCCGTCGGCACGCTCGGCCAGTCGCGCCCTGAGACGGCGACGATGTTCGAGGACGTCTACAAGGAGATGGACTGGCGCCTGCTCCGCCAGAAGTCGGAAGCGGGTCTTTAAAGCATGCCGGCCATGAACATGATCCAGGCGCTGAACTCGGCGCTGGACAACATGCTGGAGAAGGACCCGAACGTCCTGATCTTCGGCGAGGACGTGGGCTTCTTCGGGGGCGTGTTCCGCGTTACCGACGGGCTGCAGAAGAAGCACGGCCTGACCCGCTGCTTCGACGCGCCGATCGCGGAAGGCGGGATCGTGGGCGCCGCCATCGGCATGGGGGCCTACGGCCTGCGTCCGGTGGTCGAGATCCAGTTCGCCGACTACATCTATCCCGCCTACGACCAGCTGGTGAGCGAGGCGGCGCGCATCCGCTACCGCTCGGCCGGCGACTTCACCGCGCCCATGACCATACGAAGCCCCTACGGCGGCGGCATCTTCGGCGGCAACACCCACTCCCAGAGCGTGGAGGCGCTGTTCACCCACGTGGCCGGGCTGAAGACGGTGATCCCGTCCAATCCCTACGACGCCAAGGGCCTGCTGATCGCATCGATCGAATGCGACGACCCGGTGCTCTTCCTGGAGCCCAAGCGCATCTACAACGGCCCCTTCGATGGCCACCACGAGAAGCCCGTTTCGCCATGGGCCGGCCATCCCCAGGCCGAGGTGCCGGCCGAACACTACACCGTGCCGCTCGGCAAGGCGGCGATCCTGCGCGAAGGCCGCGACCTGACGGTGCTGGCCTATGGCGTCATGGTGCACGTGGCGCTGGCGGCGGCACAGGACAGCGGCGTCGACGCCGAGGTGATCGACCTGCGCACCCTGGTTCCCGTCGACATCGAGGCCATCGAGACCTCGGTGAAGAAGACCGGCCGCTGCGTCATCGTGCACGAGGCCACCCGCACCTCAGGCTTCGGCGCGGAGCTCAGCGCGCTGGTGCAGGAGGCCTGCTTCTACCACCTGGAGGCGCCGATCGAGCGGGTGACGGGCTGGGACACGCCCTATCCCCACGCCTTCGAATGGGACTACTTCCCCGGGCCCGATCGGGTGATCAAGGCCATGCGCCGCGTGATGGAGGGCTGAGGGCATGAGCCGTTTCACCTTCCGCCTGCCCGACGTGGGCGAGGGCACCGCCGAGGCCGAGATCGTCGCCTGGCACGTGGCCATCGGCGATCAGGTCGAGGAGGACCAGCCGCTCGTCGACGTGATGACCGACAAGGCGACGGTCGAGATCACCTCGCCGGTGTCCGGCCGGGTGCTGGAACGCCGCGGCGAACCCGGCGAGATGTTCGCGGTCGGGGGGAACCTGATCGAGTTCGAGACCGACGGCAGGCCGGTTTCCACTTCCACCGCGCCGCCGCTCGTGTCCAACCCTTCTGGTCAGCGCAACGTGGAGGCGCGCGAGGCGCCGCCGACCACGCCTTTGACGGAACGCCCGGTCGCCCCCTCCGTCGGCTTCGCCGCCACCTCCCCCAGCAGGGGAGGATCAGACTTCGCCGCCAAAGCTGCCGATCCTCCCCCGCTGGGGGAGGGGGACCAGGCGAAGCCTGGTGGAGGGGGCTCAGCC
>CAXTRP010000418.1:0-3131 GCA_964246615.1 uncultured Caulobacteraceae bacterium
CATGGTGGCCGTCCAGTCGCCAAGGCGTCGCAGCCGCGTGGCGGCCGTGCTCAGTTCCGCTCCAAGGGCGCGACCCACATCCCTGTCAGCACCAGGCCGCCCGACAGGCGCCACGCACCCCGGAACTCCAGGGCCCCGAGGAAGGCGGGCGCAGCCGGACCAAACTGGACGGCCAGATCACCGCCGCCATCGCCTATGGAGCCCGCTGCGAGGACAGCCGCCGCTTCGAAGCCGAGCACCGCCTTGGAGAGCGGATACTGGCACTTGTAGGCCGCCTCCTTGGCGCTGAAGACCAGCGTGGGCCACAATGGATGGGCGCGAAGTTCGGGACCCGTCAGCGAGCTGTCGCTCCGGCTGCAGACCATCGCCGCCACGTCCTCCGGCAAGGGCTGCGCAGGCTCGGCGTCAAATCCTAGCCCGGCGGCGTATCGGGTCGTGGTCGCCACGGCGGCGCAGAAGCCCTCACAGTGCGAGAGGCTGCCCACGTGACCCGCCGGCCAGAGCGGCGAGCGGTCGTCCTGGGATGGAATGATGACGGCCTCCAGGCCCAGCCGCTGTAACGCGACCCGCGCCGCCGCTCGCCCGGCGGCGAACTCCGCCCGCCTGCTCGGAACCGCGTGGGCCACACGAGCGAGCTCGCCGGGCGCGAGCGGAGCCTCGGCCATCTCCGAAGAGGCGACGCAGGCGCAGACCGGGATGGCGAACAGCCTCTCGATGTCGCCGTCCGTGACGGCGGGAGGCGTCAACGCAAGGCGGCGCCCGACTGTCGCGCCGCCAATCCAGACTTGGCCTCGGCGACGTGTTCGGTCGACAGCGGCGTGAACTCGGCGATCATCATCAGCCGTTCGGGCTCCAAAATGGTGATCATCCCGTTCTTCAGCTCGATCAGCCGCTCGCTGCGGAGCTGTTTCACGATGCGGTTCACGTGGACAATGCTCATACCTAAGATATCGCTCAGAAGCTCCTGCGTCAGCTCCATCTGGAAGGTGTCGCCACGGCACTGGCCCGCCAGGGAGAGGCGCTCCTGCAGGTCCAGGAGCCAATGGGCCAGACGCTCGAAGGCGGTGCGGCGGCCTAGCCGCACGATCTGCTCGGCCATCTGCAGCTCCTCGAGCTGAGCGGCCAGCATCAGGCCTCGGCTCAGGCGGGGATAGCTGTGCGGCTGACGCTCGATCGCATCGTTGAGAGGCGTCAGGTCGGCCACCAGAGTGTCGGTCAGCGCGATCGCCGTACTCGAGATGAAGGGGTTGGGATGGGGCCCAACCAGTTCGCCCGCCACCATGGTGCTGACGATCTGACGTCGGCCGTCGGCGAACAGGCGCAGGCGGCCGACCCACCCCGACACCACGACGCCGCCTAGCGCGCGCCGGTGCGAAGGCAGCCGTACACCGCTGGGGTACTCGCGTGAGCGCAAGCTGCAGGACTCGATTAGCGCAGAGTCATCCCGGCTGAGCGAAACAAGACGGCTTAGCTTTTGATGGATGATCTCAGTGGCGAGCTTATGCTCGCCGCGTCGCATCAAAGGTTGTGAAAGCATAGGTTCACCCCGTATTCATCGTTCATACAGATGGCGTACTCGCCTGCATACAACATAGGTTACGAGCCATGGTTTTCTCGCGCCTCAGGCGAAATGACTGATGATCTTAGTTGTACGTCTGAAGGCGGCTAGCGCTTTGTGGGATCATGCCAAAGCTCGAATCTGGTTGAGCAACTCCACTCCGGCGCGCTTCCAGGTGAACGCTTCGGCGCGACGTCGGCCGGCGACGATCTTCGCTTGCCGCAAGCCGGGCTGGGACCGCAAGACCGCTATCTGATCAGACCAACTACTTGGCGAGAAGATATCGGCGTAAAGTATTGCATCTTGGCAGATTTCTGGAATGGCGCCGCTCGGTGCGGCGATGACTGGACAACCGCATAGCATGGCCTCGACAGGCGGCAGGCCGAACCCTTCCGTGCGCGAAGGGAACAGCAGGGCCAGGGCCGCCTCGTAGAGCGCGCGCAACTCGGCATCGCAGACCTTGCCGACAAAGATGGCGTTTGGAGGAGGATTGAGGCCCGCTCCGAGCAGCGACAGACGGCTTGCGCCGACGACGACCAGTTGTACGCCAGGCGGGCAAGTGTTGAAGGCCTCGAAGACCACCTGCACGTTCTTGTAAGCGGCGGCCGTGCCGAACAACAAGGCGAAGGGCCGCTCCGCCAGCCGGAGCCGCTCTATGATCTTCCGATCGGGCGACACGCCCAGGATGTGGTCGGCGCCGTTATAGATGACCTCGGTCCTGCGGTGCTTGGCGACGTGGAAGGCCGCCAAGCTGTCGCGGGCGTATTCGGAGACGGTCAGCACTTTGGCGCTCGTGGCGGCGATGCAGGGGACCAGCGCCCTGTAGCCCAGGCTGAACTTCAGCGGATAGGACTCAGGAGAGATCACGAACTGGGCGTCATGGACCATGGTGAGCTTGCGGCCATGGGCAAGCGGCGCAAGATTGGCTAGGTTCACCAGGACCCCGTCTGCAGCCCTGAAGGGCAGGATGAACTGTTCCCAGAGCTGTCGGTGACCCAGCCTCTGCTCGACCTTGCGGATGTGACGCAGGGCCGGCGCCCAGGTGGGCCGCCGCGGCAGCAGCAGGCTGAACTCCAGCCGGTCGTCGGAGCCGCCGAGCGCATCCAACTCACGGACCAGGCGGTCGGCGGTGCGATGCACACCGTTCAGAACCCCGCTGTAGAACTTGCCGTTGAGATAGACCTTCGTCTTCGCCAGCCGACCGGCGCCGACACCGCTTCGGCGTGGCCGGGGTCCACCCAGGTTGGACGGCTCCTGTGCGGCCGGTCGAAACAAGGAGCCGCTACCGACCAGGAATTGATAATCCACAGCATCATCCCGATCAGTTTGTCGGGAACAGAGTCATTTCAGACAGCCTGGGCGCATTTACAAATGCAGCCGTCAAACGCGTTTGAGTTTGGCTTTCATCCCAAGGAAGGTTGCAGGCAGAGACGGACTTTAGCTTCTACCAGGGGGGACGGCGCATGGAGCAATTGGCCCAGGACGTTCAAAAAGGCGACTTGCCGCCGAAGTCTTTTTTCCTGGATCGCGGCTCCTCCTTTGGCGGTGACGCTGGGGCGATCGGGCAGCCCTC
>CAXTRP010000419.1:0-1380 GCA_964246615.1 uncultured Caulobacteraceae bacterium
GTCGTGGCCGTTGACGATCGCGCTGCCGCTATACAGCAACAGCCGCCCCCCCGGCGCGAGCCGGTGAGCCGCCTCCATCGCCCAACCTAGCGAGAGTTCGGCCCCGTGCATGTCGCCGCCATCGCGATAGGCGCGCTTGCCGCTGTCGACCAGATAGGGCGGGTTGGCCAGGATCAGATCGATCGGTCCTTCCACCTCGCTCAGACCGCGTCCGCAGATGAGTTTGACCTGAACACCGGCATGCCGCGCGTTCACCCGGGCCATCTCCAGCGCGTCGGCATTGACGTCGGTCAGGGTGACGACCGCCTCCGGACGCAGCCGGCCGGCTAGGATCCCACCCACTCCGGCGCCCGTGCCGACATCGACGATCCGCTGCACTGGGCCGATGTCTCGTAACTCCGTCTCGATGAAGTCGGCGAAACGATAGGTGTCGGGGCCGAGGAAAACCGCAGCTTCCTCGTCAGTCGGATAGGCCGAATGAAGGAAAAGGTGGCCCTTCACACGCGAGACGCGCACCCGGCTTCGCATCCCGTCCTTATCGTCTCGGACGATCCTTGCGCGCTGCACACGACTCCAGAGCTCCGGGTCCATCGCTTCCGGACGGAAAGGCAGGCTCCATCCTAGGACGTGGCGTGCATCGCGCGGCGCGGCGGGGTTCGCCCTGCGGCAGACGATCGACTGTGTTGCAGGCGTCGGCGTAACGAACTCGTAGTTCTGGCTGTCCAGCCAGTTCAGCAGATCCCCAAGAGCGAGGTCGCCCTGCGCCACGTCCACGGCGGCCTCCTCCTCCCGATAAGCGGAAGCTGCAAGGTTCAAGGCCTGCTCCCGCCAGCGGTGTGGATTGGCGAAGCGCCGGCAACCTCGCGCCGTCTTGATTTCGGCGGCCGTTGGAGCGCATTGACCAGGACGGCGCCGAGCGTTGCGACGTGAGGGGCCTGGAGCATGGTGACATGGTCGCCCGGGACGGCCAGCACCGTCAGTCGCCCTTTTACGGTTGAGGCCCAGCCAGCCGTGGGTGATCCTTTTGGGCGGATCGCGGGTCGTAACAGCAGCACATCGCCCGGATAGTGCTTTGGCCGGTAGGCTAGGGAGGCGGCCTCGATCCGCTGGGTGAAGGCGGTGCTGACCAGTTGAGCCCGCTCCGCACCGTTTGGCCTTCGGACAACGGTGCGCAAGCCCCGCCTGAGCGCGGTGCGCCAGGGGGCGGGGGCGATCGCTGCGTCCAGCAGGACGACGAGCGGCGCGACCTCGCCCCTATCCGCCAAGCACCGCGCCGTCTCCAGGGCCACCGCGCCCCAACGACACCAGCCGCCGACGAGGTAGGGGCCCGTGGGCCGGGCGGCGATCAACTGGTCCGCCATGTAGTCGGCCACCTCGATC
>CAXTRP010000419.1:1390-3113 GCA_964246615.1 uncultured Caulobacteraceae bacterium
CTCAGGGCGCCTTCGCCGAAGCGGTGCTCGTGCTCTGGCGACATGTTCAGCCCCAGCAGCGGCTGGTCACGTCCCAAGCTGGCAGCCAGCGGGCGCAGAAGCGGACCCGCATCCAGCCAATAGAGCGGGGGGCGCGCGCCATGCGGCTGAAGGGTGATCAGCCGGTCTGCAGTACTGCCGGCGTCGCCCGCCTGGATATGGGCGGCCATGTCTTGCAAGCTTTGCGCCGCGAAGATGGCGGCCATCGTCAGCCTGACGCCGAACTCACGCTCGACCTCGTTGAAGAGCTTTACCGTAAGAAGGGAATAGCCGCCAAGATCGAAGAAGTTGTCTTCGGGCGCGACCGTGTCCAGGCCGAGTATCCGCGCCCACATCACGGCGAGGCGTTCCTGTACGGAAACTCCGTCGCCGCTTCGAACGTCCGTCGTTGTGGTGGAACGCCCCCATTCGGGCGCCGGCAACCGCCGCCGGTCGAGCTTGCCGCCTGCCGACAGCGGCAGCGATGCGACGAAGGCGATATAGCGCGGGACGCAGTAGTCCGGCTTGCGCTCGCGCACCCACCGCCTGAGTTCGCTCGGCGAAGGCGGGGTCGCACCATCGCGCGCCACGACGTATGCGGCCAGGACGCCTTGCCCATCGGGGTCGCTGACGGCCTGCGCCGCTGCAGACCTGACATCTGGGTGAGCCGACAGGGCGGCCTCCACGTCGCCAAGTTCTACTCTCACGCCGCGGATCTTCACCTGGTCGCCGATGCGGCCGAAAAACTCGATCAAGCCATCGGGACGCTGGCGTCCAAGATCGCCGCTGCGGTAGAGCCGGTTCGGCGATACGGCCGGGAGAACGACGAAGCTCTCCAGGGTTTGCGGCTCAAGGCCTCTGTAGCCGCGCGCCAGCCCAGCGCCCTCGATCAACAGTTCGCCGACCTCGCCGATGGCAGCCGGCATGTCGTCCGGAGCGACGATGTGCAGGCTGACATTGTCAATGGCGCCGCCGATGGGAACGGGATCTTCGCCGTCGCGGACGCGGTGCTGCGCGCACCAGATCGTGGCTTCGGTCGGCCCGTACATGTTCCAAACCTCATCGCCGCGCGACAGCAGCTGAGCCGCCAGTTCGGACGCCAAGGGCTCGGCGCCGCAGAGCACCTTGAAGCCGGCCTTGCCAGGCCAGCCCGCCTTCACGAGGCCGCCCCAGGTCGTGGGCGTAGCCTGCATCGTGGTGGCGTTGCTCGCATTGATCAGCGCGGCGAGGCGGACGAAGTCGAAGGCTGTCTCCCGATCCGTCAGCACGATCTCGCCGCCGGTCGTCAGAGGCAGGAAGAGGTCCGCCACCGACACGTCGAAGGCCAGATCGGCGACAGCGAGCAGGGCGTCGTTGTGGCCGAACGCCAGCGACCGGCTCGCCCCATCCAGAAGGTTCAGCACCGCGCCGTGGCTGATCTCGCAGCCTTTCGGCCGGCCCGTCGACCCTGACGTATAGATCACGTAGGCGAGGCCATCGCCCCTCCCCTCGACCGATCGCCAAGCCGCCTCGGTGCGCTCCGTCACGTCCTCGCAGCGGATTTCCGGCAGCTCGCCGCGCCAGGCGCTATCTGATGGCTCAAGGCCTGACGAGAGTAGCAGTTGCGCCCGGGCTTCCTCTAGAACCTGCGCGAGCTGGCGAGGCGGCGACTTCGTATTGAGCGGGAGATAGGCCGCTCCGGCCAAGAGCACGCCAAGGACGCCGG
>CAXTRP010000420.1:0-2404 GCA_964246615.1 uncultured Caulobacteraceae bacterium
CTGATCGGATTGCACAACTCCTTCTACCAGGCGCTTTTCCGCTGCGGCGTGTTCGGGCTGGGGGCCATGATCACCTGGGTCGTCTGGTTGTTCACCCGCGTCCGGGACAATCGTTATCTTGTCGTCCAGCTTTGGCTGCTTATCGCCGTGGTCGTCTCCATGTGCGTGAATCCAAGCCTGGAGAGCGTTAACTTCATTCTTGGGAACGCCTTCGCGCTCAGCCTCTTCCTGGTGCTAGCAAGGTCCACGCAGCCCCATGCCGCCGGATCGCCCCGGCCCGAGGCGCCTAGGCGCGGATTGCGCTTCGGCATGAAGCCCCTGCTCGCGGCCGACAGTCCGTGAAGATTCTGGTCGCCCACAATCGCTACAAATGGGCGGGTGGAGAGGACAGGGTCGCGGCCACCCAGGTCGAGCTTCTGGAAAGCCGTGGTCATCAGGTGCAAACCCTGTTCGTGGACAACGCCGCGATCGACGGCCTGGCTTCGCGTTTAGGCGCAGCGGTGTCGGCCATCTATTCGCTTGAGGGCGCAAGGCGGATGCGCGCCGCCGTTGAGGCCGATCGGCCCGACCTTGTGCACGTGCATAACACCTTTCCCCTGCTCTCCCCGTCCATCTTTGATGTCCTGAGGCGCGCAGGCATCCCGTCGGTCGCCACCCTGCACAACTTCCGCACCCTGTGCCCGACCGGGACCCTGTTCCACCGCGGCGAGATCGTGCAGCGCAGCGTCACGCAGAGTGCCTGGTGGGCCGTTCCCGCCCGCGCCTATCGAGACTCGCTTCCCGAGACGGCGGCCCTGACCGCCGCGGTAGAGCTGCACAAGCGGCTCGGCACCTGGGGCCGCAAGCCCGACCGACTGGTCGCCCTAACGGCGCACGCCAAGTTGGTGTTCGAGACCGGCGGGCTGCCGGGCGAGCGCATTTCGGTCGTGCCGAACTTCTCCCGACAGCCCGCTCCGCTGCCGGCGCGCGACCGGCACGGTGCGCTCTACGTCGGCCGGCTGAGCGAAGAGAAAGGCGTTCGCCTCCTCCTCGACGCTTGGCGCGATGTAGCCTTCCCGCTCATTCTCATGGGAGACGGGCCGCTGGCCGCTGAGCTGCGGGCCAGCGCGCCGCCCCACGTCCGCTTCCTGGGCCCCCAGCCGGAGGAAGTCGTCGCCGAGGCCATGCGCCGCGCAAGCTTCCTGGTCCTTCCCTCGCTGTGGTTCGAAATGTTCCCGATGACGGTCCTGGAGGCGTTCTCGCTGGCCTTGCCGGTCCTCGCCTCCGACGTCGGCAGCTTGGCTGAGATCGTCCAGGACGAGGAGAACGGCCTGCTCTTCGCCTACAAGGATCGTGCGTCCCTGATCGCCAAAGCCCGGCGACTGATCGAAGACCCGCAGCTCTGTACGACCCTGGGCGCTAACGCCGCGCGCGAGTGGGCCCGGCTGTACTCGCCGGAGGCGGGCTACGCCAACCTGATGACGCTCTACGACCGCGTCCGGGCGGACAAGCGGTCGGCGGCCGCTTCTTGACCCCGGCTGTGAAGCGGCCGGTAAAGGCTGGCGCGAACCCCGACGAGCCGGCGCTCCAGCGCCATTCGCAACCTCGGACCTAGCAGAAGATAGATCATCGCCCGAACGACGTAGGGCGACACCCTGCCCTCCGCCTTGATCGCGTAGGCGGCGCATCGAAGGCAGCGACGCCACCGGCCCGCGCGCGCCAAATCGCTCACCGCATTGAAACGGCGGATACGATGTGCGGACGAGCGCCCCTGCAGCCCAAGACGGCGAAAGGTCATCTTCACCGCAAGGATCTGCTGGCGGTACTGACCCGTCATCGTCTCCGTCGCTGCGGACACGGCGGAAGGCGAGCGGTAGAGCACCAGCGGCGTCGCCACCGTATCGATCCGCCCCGCGCTTGCGAGGTCGAGCAGCAGGTTCCAATCGTCGGCGCCCCGGATCGGCTGAAAGCCGCCGAGCCGCAGGAAGCTTTCCCTTCGCACGGTGATGACGCTGCAGCCGCCCAGGAAATTGCCGTGCTCCGCCAGGTTCTCGAAGCTCGCCGGCCGGGTGGGACACTGCTGGCGATAGGGCCTCAGCCGATCGTCGCACCAGTAGAGGCCCGTCGTGAGCGCATCCGGCGGCGTGGGGGGCGCCTGGATCGCGCGCGACACCTCCTGCAGGTAGTCAGGACACCACATGTCGTCGGAGTCCAGGAAGGCGATGTAGTCCCCCGACGCCGCCTGAACGCCGGCGTTGCGTGATTTCGCCGCGCCCTGGTTGATATCCTGCCGAACGATCCGCACCGGCAGCTCGCCCAGTGGCGCTGTGATGTTCGCCTCCTCCACCGGTGGGTCGGAGGCGTCGTCCACCACGATCAGTTCATCCGGCCGGCGGGTCTGGACGGCGACGCTGCGTAGCGCCCG
>CAXTRP010000420.1:2414-3109 GCA_964246615.1 uncultured Caulobacteraceae bacterium
TCCAGGGCGCCCGGTCGATTCCGCACCGGGATGACGACGCTGACCGTCACCTCGATAGTGGACGCGCGCGTGCAGGTCTCGTTCGCGTCGAGGCTCATGGCGGTCCGCCTGGCTTCAGGGCTCTCTGCGGATGCGGCCAGTGGCGAGGTGCAATGCGCTGAGACCAAGGAACATCGGCCCGAGGATCAGGTATCGCTTCCATAGCCGCCGCGGGTCGCTCGCCAGCCGGTGCGCCCACTCCAGGCCCAGACGCCGCAGGACTTCGGGCGCGCGCCGGGTGCGCCCGCTGTGAAAATCGAACGCCGCCCCTACCCCAACCAGCACAGCGCCGCCAAGAGCGGCGCTGTTGGCGGCCATCCACCTCTCCTGCTTGGGGCAGCCGAGACCGATCCAAACAATGTCCGCCTGGGCTGCGTTGATCTGCGACAGGTGCTGTTCGGTCTCATGCCGATCCATAAGGCGAAACGGCGGCGTCGAGACGCCAGCCACGATCAAGCTCGGAAACCGGGCCGTCAGCGCTTCGGCCAGACGCTCCACCACCCCAGGCGCGCCTCCGAAGAAGTAGTGGCGCCATCCGTGAGCCTCGGATAGGGCGCAAAGCTCCAGGAGCAGGTCGGGGCCGCAGACCCGCTCGATCCCAGCGATCCCGGCGAGCCGCGCCATCAATACGATGGGCGCGCCGTCCGGCGTGACCA
>CAXTRP010000421.1:0-3108 GCA_964246615.1 uncultured Caulobacteraceae bacterium
TAAGGCGTACGCATCACCCGCTCCAGGTCGAAGGCGATACGGTTGGGCGAGCCGTCCTCCAGGCTGAAAATCGACTCCAAGCGTGAGGAGACGATCCCGGCGCCGTAGATGCGCATACCCTCCGCCGACTGCATGAGCCCGAACTCGACCGTATACCAGTAGAGCCGGGCCAGGTTGTGCAGCCGTCCGAGCTGCAGAGCGCGAGCTCCCCCGCGACCGTAGGCTGCCATGTAGTCGGCGAACACGGGGTCGGTGAGCATCGGCACGTGGCCGAACACGTCGTGGAAAACGTCCGGCTCCTGCAGGTAGTCGAGTTCGTGCGGCTTGCGGATGAAGTTACCTGCGGGGAACCGCCGGTTGGCCAGGTGGTCGAAGAAAACCTCGTCGGGGATCAGTCCGGGGACCGCCACCACCGTCCAGCCGGTCAGGGCCTGCAACCGCGCACTGGTCGCCCCGAAGTCCGGAATGCCCGTCCCGCGCAGGTCCAGCGCGTGCAGCCCGTGGAGAAAGGCCTCGCAGGCCCGACCGGGCAAGAGTTCCAGCTGCCGATCATACAGGGTCAGCCAGGTCTGGTGCTCTTCTGCGGTGTAGGACTCCCAGCCCTGCGGGATCGTCCAGTCCGCCGCCGCACCTTCCGGAGGGCCGCCGATAACGCCGTCAGCACTCATATGCGTAGCTCGCTTATGCCTCGTCGTGAGCCTAACGCGCGCCGATGCAGATGGCGACTATCGGAGCGCTGCAAACCGTCGATACCGATGCTGAGCCGGTCGCAGCCTCAGCTCAGTGGGTAGCGTGAGGGCGCAACCTGTACGCCCCGTCCTTGAACTGGGAGAACATCTCGCCCGCCCCAGGATGGCCCACCGGTTCGCCGGTTTCGTCCGGCAACAGGTTCTGCTCCGATACGTAGGCGACGTAACAGCTCTGCTCGTTTTCTGCGAGAAGATGGTAGAAGGGCTGGTCCTTGCTCGGCCGCACGGCTTCGGGAATGGCCAACCACCACTCTTCGGTGTTCGAGAACTGCGGATCGACGTCGTAGATGACCCCCCGGAAAGGAAACAGCCGGTGGCGAACGACCTGGCCAAGCCCGAACTTTGCGGTTTGCGCGTCCATACGTACGAGCATCTTCCCAGTATGGTGACTGATTGATGAACGGAGGCTTGCGGCAAGGAACCGGCGAAGCGCGCCAGGGGTGGTCGCCGGGGCTCGCGCCTCGTATCAGGTTTGTTACAGTCCGGCGCACGGTCCTGGAGAGATGATGTCCGAAACGGCGGCCAGCCAGCGCGTTCCCGGCCGCCCTGCGCGCGACGGCGCGTCTTGCTACGCCGCTTTGGACCTTGGCACCAACAATTGTCGCCTGCTGATCGCCACCCCATCGGGCGCGGGGTTTCGGATCGTGGAGGCGTTTTCCCGCATCGTGAGGCTGGGGGAGGGCCTGTCGCTCACTGGCCGGCTCGACGACGGCGCGGTGCAGAGGGCGCTGGCGGCGCTGCAGCTCTGTTCGGAGAAGATTGCGCGGCGAAGCGTCACCAAGGTCCGCGCGGTCGCCACCCAGGCCTGTCGTCAGGCCGATAACGGCGTCGAGTTCATCGCGCAGGTCCAGGCGCGCACCGGGCTGTCGCTGGAGGTCATCGCCCCGCGCGAGGAAGCCCGGCTATCGGTGATCGGGTGTCTGAACCTGATTGACCACAGCTTCGGTGCGGCCCTGGTCGTCGACGTGGGCGGAGGGTCCACGGAGTTGTCCTGGGTCGACCTGCGGGACGGGACCCTGCGGCGGCAGGGCGCACGGCTGGCGCCTGACCGCCTGCCGATCCGCGCCTGGCTGTCGATCCCGGTGGGCGTCGTCACCCTGGCCGAGCGGTTCCCTGAAGCCACGCCGCCGTCGCAAGCTTGGTTCCGGGCCATGGTCGAGCACATGAAGGCGCACATCACCGCGTTCCGCCACGCAGAGCACCTGCGTTCGGTGTTTGCAGCGGGTCGCGGTCACCTGATCGGCACCTCGGGCGCCATCACCAGCCTGGCCGGGATCCACCTGGGACTGAAGCGCTACGACCGGGCTCGTGTGGACGGCCTGTGGCTCAGCCACGCCGACTGCACAGCCGCCGCGGAGCGCCTCATTCACCTCACGCCAAGCGTTAGAGCCGCCGAACCGTGCATTGGCCCGGACCGAGCCGACCTCGTCCTGGCCGGAGCGGCGATCCTGCAAGCGGTCCAGGAAGTGTGGCCCTGCCAGCGGGTGCGTGTCGCCGACCGGGGTCTGCGCGAAGGCATTCTGCTGTCGCTGATGGCGGAGGCTCGCCAGCCGAGGCGCACCGAGCTGCGATCGGCTGCCGCAGAGCCCATGGATGCTTCCGGTGAGTGACGACGAGCGGCGGCGGATGGTGCGCCCGCCCACCGGCGGGGAGACGGGTGGCCGCAGTATCGGCCAGCGTCTGAAAGCCGCCCGCAGCCATACCGCATCCTCCCAGCAGTGGCTGGAGCGCCAGCTCAACGATCCCTACGTGCAGCGCGCCTTGGCTGAGGGGATGCGCTCACGCGCGGCGTTCAAGCTGACCCAGATCGACGACCGCTTTCACCTCATCCACCGCGGTGCGCGGGTTGTGGATCTGGGGGCGGCGCCGGGCGGATGGGTGCAGGTGGCTTTGAAGCGCGGAGCCTCGGCCGTGGCGGGCGTCGACCTGTTGCCTATGGAGCCCATCTCTGGCGCTCATCTGATCGAGGCCGACTTCACCCATCCGGGTATCGGGGCCCAATTGCTCGACGTGCTCGGTGGGCCGCCCGATGTCGTGCTCAGCGACATGGCCCACAACACCACCGGCCATCGCCAGACCGACCACCTCAAGATCGTCGGGCTGATCGAAGCCGCCGCCGATTTCGCCATCGCCCATCTGCGGCCCGGCGGCGGGTTCGTCGTGAAGACCTTCCAAGGCGGGGCGTCCGGCGACGTCCTCGCCCGATTGAAGGCGGCGTTCACAGACGTCAAGCACGTCAAGCCGAAGGCGAGTCGCACCGACAGTTCGGAAGTCTATCTCGTTGCAACGCAGTTGAAGTCCACTTGAAGTCACTACGGCTGCGTTCGAATGACTACAAGAACCCCAAAGAAGCCCTAAT
>CAXTRP010000422.1:0-2224 GCA_964246615.1 uncultured Caulobacteraceae bacterium
TAGGCTCCAAACTCGATCATGTCTTGGAGGGCGCGGTTGCCTGTGATTCAACCTGCTCATTCATCGGAGCAGGGCCATGGCGGGCGAGTTTTGGCTTTCGGATGCGCAGTGGTTGGCGATCGAGCCGCATTTGCCAACGAACCAGCCCGGCCCGGAGCGCGAAGACGACCGACGGGTGATCAGCGGCATCGTTCACATGCTGAAGCATGGCGGGCGCTGGCAAGATGTGCCGGGCTGCTACGGCCCGCCGACCACGGTCTACAACCGCTATCATCGCTGGTCGCAGCGCGGCATCTGGGCGGCCTTGCTTGCCGCTGTCACGCACGCCGCCCCGGGCGGCTTGCAACTGATCGACAGCACCACGGCCAAGGCGCATCGGTGTGCCGCTGGGGCAAAAGGGGGGCTGACGCGCAGGCGATCGGCCGCTCGCGCGGCGGTCGCGGCACCAAGACACACCTCGTGACGGATCAACTCGGGCGGGTGCTGGCGTTTGCGCTCACGCCAGGCCATCGCGGCGACGCGCCCGTGGCGCAGCCTTTGCTGGACACCTTGCCGCCCTGCGATCTGTTGCTTGCCGACACCGCCTACGACAGTGACCAGCTGCGCCAGTTCCTGCTGGCGCGTGGCACAACACCCGTCATCCCCAACAACCCGACGCGCAAACGGCTCCATCCCTTTGATCGCGTCGCATACCGCGCCCGTAATGCAATCGAGCGCACAGTCGGGCGGCTCAAGGATTGGCGCCGCGTCCATACGCGCTACGACAAACTCAGCGCCAACTACGCCTCAGCCGTGGCCATCGCCGCACTGCTGACGTGCTGGTGCTGATCGAGTCTGGAGCCTAGACCGCTATCGTGATGACTGGAATCGCGAGAGGGTCTTCCGAAACGGCCCTGACATGTGATTCGAGGGTTTCCGATTTGGTCGGAGGCAAACATGGTTTGGCGTCGTGGACAGGCATACGGGCAGGATCTGCGAGACCGGGTTCTTGCCTGCGGTGACATGACGTTGGTCCAGATCGCAGGACGGTTCGGGGTCAGCCCGTCCTACGTGTCTAAGGTGCGCACCCGGCTGCGCAATTTGGGCGATGCCGCCCCCGGGCCGCAGCGTGGCCATCTGCCGTTGCGCCTTGAAGGTCACACCGACGCACTGCGCGCGAAGATCAAGGCCTGTCCTGACGCCACGCTGAACGAGTTGCGGGCTTGGATGGCTGAGCAACACCACGTCCGCGTCAGCTATCCAGTCATGTGGAAGGTCGTGGCCCGGCTCGGCCTGACGCTCAAAAAAAGCACCTCCAAGCCGAGGAACAGCAACGCGAGGATGTCGTAGCGGCGCGCCAGGTCTGGGCCGAGCTGCAAGCCACGCTGGACCCCAAGCACATGATCTTCCTGGACGAGACCTGGGCCACGACCAACATGACCCGCACCCGCGGCCGCGCCCCCCGGGGTGAGCGCCTGGTGTGCAGTGTGCCGCATGGGCATTGGCACACCACCACCTTCCTGGCCGGCCTGCGCACTACAGGGCTCGTTGCTCCGCTGGTGCTGGACGGCGCCATCAACGGGGCCGCTTTCCTCGCCTACACCGAACAGTTCCTTGCCCCCGTGCTCACGCCCGGCGACATCGTCGTGCTCGACAATCTCAGCTCCCACAAGGTGAGCGGCGTCCGCGAAGCGATCGAGGCGGCAGGAGCACGCCTGCTCTACCTGCCGCCCTACAGCCCAGACCTGAACCCGATCGAGTTGGCCTTCTCGAAGTTCAAACGCCTGCTCCGCGACGCCGCCGAGCGAGGCGTCGAGGAACTCTGGCAAACTATCGGGCGACTGCTCAATCGCTTCAGCCCAACCGAATGCGCAAACTACATCCGACACTGCGGCTTTGCACAGTCAGAGCGATAACGGTCTAGAGCGGATGGTCGGACGGCAGGCCCTGGAACTCGATCTGCTAAAGGGGCTTTGAAGCATGCTCCCGGCCGAGAAGCGCGACCATCTCCGTCGTCACCGGCCCGGTAGCCTCTCCATCGTCCGAGGGTGCGAGCTGATGGGACTGTCCCGCTCGACCTTCTACGACACTGCCCCTGTTGCGCTCGATGCTGAGGGTCTGCTGGTCCGGATCGGCGCGGTCTGCGACGAGTTCGAGTGCTACGGCTACCGCCGGGTCGGGGCCGCGTTGCGCCACGAGGGCGTGGTGGCGAACGGCAAGAAGCTGCGGCGCCTGATGCGCGAGC
>CAXTRP010000422.1:2234-3099 GCA_964246615.1 uncultured Caulobacteraceae bacterium
TGCCGCTTTGTGGTGACGACGGACAGCGACCACGCCGGGCCGATCTTCCCGGACTTGGCCAAGGACGTCGTTCCCGACCGCCCCAACCAGCTGTGGGTAGCCGACCTGACCTCGTGGCCATCCCGGGCGGGTTCGTCTATCTGGCGGCCATCCTGGATGCCTGGTCGCGCAAGGTGGTCGGCTACGCGATCAGCCGATCAATGGACGCACGGATCGCCGTGGCAGCGCTGAAGGTGGCCCTCCGAAACCGGGCGCCACCCAAGGGCTGCATCCACCACTCGGATCGGAGGTCGCAATACGCGTCCGAGACGTATCGCGAGCTGCTGGCCGTCCATAAGCTAGTCGGCTCCATGAGTCGGCGCGGCAATCCTTATGATAACGCCAAGGCGGAAAGCTTCATGAAGACGCTCAAGGTCGAGGCCGTCTACCTGGGCGCCTACGAGACCTTCAAGGACGTCACCGCCGACCTTCCGCGACTCATCGACGAGGTCTACAACTCAAAACGCCTGCACTCCGCGCTCGGCTATCTCAGCCCCGTGCAGTTCGAGGTTCAACACGCCAGCAGACGATCAAAACAGCAGCCTGACATTGTCCACCCCAAAAGGCGCACTCCAGAATCTGGGCTAAACAGGTCAAATTCTGATGCCATTGGTATCATCGCACAACCCGCCCGGATGCAGTCCGTCGCGACGCGAAGCTGGATGTAGGTCAAAGCATGCAGCCGCTGGCATAATTCCCGTCAAAATACTCGAACATCATGTCTCCTGGCCATGCCCGGCCGTCTGTCCGCGCTCAACCGAGCGGTTACTGAGTGTTCATCCGGGATCATGTTGTTTTCTGGCATAGCTTTCGCAGCATGAGGCGC
>CAXTRP010000423.1:0-3093 GCA_964246615.1 uncultured Caulobacteraceae bacterium
CAAGAATTAGGCGGTCCCCCCGCATTCGCCCTGTGGCGCGTACGCCCGTTGCGCCCACCTCGCACGCTCTCTAACGTCCCGCTCCAACGACAGTCGATGGCGACGCGCCGCGACGACAAGGAAACGTGAATGTCAGTGGTGTCCGCCGGACGCGGCAACCGGCTTCTGCTTAAGAAGTCCATCGCCCAGATTCAGCGGGAGGCTCACACAAGCGAACTGAAACGCTCGCTCGGCGCCCTCAACCTCATCAGCCTGGGCGTCGGCTGCATCATCGGTGCGGGTATCTTCGTGCTGACCGGCCAGGTGGCCGCCGCCAACGCCGGACCTGCGATCCTGCTTTCGCTGATGTTCGCCGGCATCGCCTGCGCCTTCGCAGGCCTTTGCTACGCAGAGCTTTCCGCCGCCATGCCGGTATCCGGCTCGGCCTACACCTACGCCTACGGTACGCTCGGCGAGGTGTTCGCCTGGATCATGGGCTGGTTACTGGTGCTTGAGTACGGAGTGGCGGCCTCGACGGTCGCCGTGGGCTGGTCGGGCTATTCCGTGTCGCTTCTGCGGGACCTTGGCATCAACTTCCCGCAGATCATGGTAGGGGGCCACCCTGCGGCGGCCTTCGCCACACCCCTGATCCAGGCGCTGCCCAACGCAGCAGGCGGGACCAGCTTTCAGCTGACGGGTTCTCTGAACCTGCTGGCTGCGCTCGGAATTTCGGCGGTGACGGGGCTGCTGGTGCTGGGTGTCAGTGAGTCGGCGAAGTTCAACAACATCATCGTCGTCATCAAGGTCACGGTGCTGCTTGCCTTCATCGCCATCGGCGTCAGCCACATCCATCCTGCGAACTGGCACCCTTTCCTGCCCAAGAACGAGGGCGGCTTCGGCAACTTCGGTTGGAGCGGTGTGTTACGAGGCGCCTCCATCATATTCTTCGCTTACGTAGGCTTCGAGGCCGTCTCCACCGCCGCGGCGGAGGCCAAGAACCCGTCGCGCGACATTCCCATCGGCATCTTGGGGTCGCTGTTGATCTGCACCCTCTTCTACGTGGTGGTCGCGGCCATCATGACCGGCGTGGTGCCTTATCGCGACTTGGGTGGCCCCGAGCCGATCGCCGTAGCCATCGATCGAATGAATCCTACCTGGGCTCTGGTACCGTACGGCGGCAATCCAACCGGCCACCTGAACCTCGTGTCGCTCGCCATCAAGATTGGGGCTTTCACCGGCCTGTCTTCGGTGATGCTGGTGCTGACCTACGGCCAGACCCGCATCTTCTACACGATGGCGAAGGACGGTCTGCTGCCCGCCGTATTCGCCACCGTCCATCCCAAGCTCAAGACGCCCTGGGTCGGCACTATCCTGCTCGGCGGTTTCATCGCCGTCGCCGCGGCTTTCCTGCCGATCGATCTGCTGGGCGACCTGGTTTCGCTGGGTACAGCGCTTGCTTTCGCCATCGTCTGCCTATCGGTCATCTATCTGCGGGTGAAACATCCTGAGATGGAGCGGCCGTTTCGCGTGCCGGGAGGCATCTACACCGCGGTTCTAGGCATCGTTTTCTGCTTGGCCCTCACCTCGTTCAACCTCTGGCCCATGATTGAGAAGGCGATGAACCACGACCCGCTGCCGCTGACGATCCTGTCCACATACTGCCTGGTTGGCGCGGTGATCTATGCGGCCTATGGCGTGTGGCATTCGAAGCTCGCCAAGGGCATCGACGTCCTGGACACCGGTCCGGGCCCCAATGAGGCCCTGGCGCCGGGACACGGGGATGCGCTGAACCGTTAGCCGCGGTGGATGCGGGCGTGTTTCGGTTTGGACATCGCTGAGCCACCTTCGTCGGGCAGTGTCGGGACATGAGCCTCGCCATCGACGACAGCGATCCGTCGGTCAACGCGCCTGCCGGCCGGATCGTGGTGGTGGACGACGACCCCGGCATCCGCGACGTGGTCAGCGAGTTTCTCACCCGGCACGGCTTCGAGGTAGAGGCCGCCGCCGACGCCGTCGAGTTGAACCGGCTGCTCTCCGCCGCCACACCTGATCTCGTCGTGCTCGACGTCATGCTGCCGGGCGAGGATGGGCTGCACATCTGCCGTCGCCTTGCGCGGCCGGACGGGCCGGCGGTGATCATGCTGAGCGCCATGGGCGAGGAGACCGACCGGATCATCGGGCTGGAGCTCGGCGCCGACGACTATCTGCCCAAGCCCTGCAATCCGCGGGAGCTGCTGGCCCGGGTGCGTGCGGTGCTGCGCCGACGCGGCGAGCGGCCGGACGCGCAGGACCTGCTCGGCGCGCGATGCGAGTTCAACGGCTGGCGTTTCGACATGGTGCGGCGCGATCTTCGCACTCCGGAAGGTGTGGTCGTGAACCTTTCCGGCGGGGAGTTTTCCCTGCTCCGCTCGTTCGTGGAACACCCTCAGCGCGTGCTGACCCGCGACCAGCTGCTGGACTTCGCCCGGGGACCGGACAGCGACGCCTATGACCGCGCCATCGATGTGCAGATCAGCCGCCTGCGCCGCAAGCTCGACGACGGGGGCGGATCGGACCTGATCCGCACCATCCGCAACGAGGGCTATCTGTTCACGCCCAAGGTCACGCGCCGTTGAGGCTTGGTGCGGCGGCCCTGCGCCTGCCGGGCCTGCGGGTTTCGCTCTATGTCCAGGTGCTGACCCTGGTGCTGGTGTGCCTGGTGGCGGCCCAGGCGATCAACCTGGCGATCATTTTCAGCCTGCCGCCGCCCACGCCCATCATCTTCCGGGTCGCCGAGGTGATACAGGCTCTGCAGGGACAGCCCGCCACCTCACGTGAGGGCGTTCCGCTGATCGTCGGCACCACCGACCATCCGCCGCCCATCTACTTCGTCGGCCGTTCCACTCGGGAGGCCATGACCGAGCTCGAGAGCCGGCTAAACCTTCCTGCCGCCGACATCGTGGTGTCCAGCGAGCCGTTACGCTTTCGGATGTTTGGGCCTCCACACGGTCCGCATCGGGGGATCGACCTGCATCCCGGCCTGCATGACGAGCACCTCCTGATCGCACCTTTCAAGGTCGCAGTGCGGCAAAGCGACGGGCGCTGGCTGGTGGCCTCTCCGCGTGAATCGTTTCC
>CAXTRP010000424.1:0-3091 GCA_964246615.1 uncultured Caulobacteraceae bacterium
GGGAAGCCGATCGCCTCCAGGGCGCCGACGATGAAGCGGCAGGGCGCCAGCACCTCGAACGCCGCGGCGTAGCACCAGCGTTCCGCATGGCCGACAAAGGCGGTGCGGTGCTCGTGCGGGCTGTCGCCATCGGTAAGGACGCAGTGGATGTGCGGTCTATGAGCGGTGATCACGACCCGCGGCCACGCCTTCTCCGGATACATCAGCCGGTGCTTGAGAAAGCTGTAGGCCAGCGCGCCGTAGTCCTGGAACTCGACGATGTCCGGCGCGCCTTCCGCCTCCACCAGCGCCCGCACCAGCTCGCAGGCTTCAAGGGCGATGCGCATCGGACCTTGCAGGTTGGCGTGCGGGATCGGTCGCCGGGCGAGCCCACGCTTGGCGAAGCGGATCACCCGGTAACCATCGCGAAAGCCGCAGACGGGATCGTGCACTCGGGGATCGTAGTGCAGGACCGTCACCAAGACTCCGCGAGCGGCGAACAGAACCGCCGTCTGGTGGGTGTAGACGCCGATGCCGCCGCTGAAGCCCGGCGCTTCGGTGGTGACCAGCCAGTAGCGCTGGCCCACGCCGCCCTCACGCGGCGGCTCCCCGTCGAACATGGCGCTCCCCCGCGTCGATGCGGGATCAGCCTGTCCGATCAGCCAAAAGCTTCAATACCTAAGGTTGCGCCTAGATGCCGCGAATTTTCTACTCTGGATAGGGTCAGGTCTCGAGAACACAGCTGTGGATCGTGTCGCCGGCGCCGCGTGCGGTCTGCCACTCGGTGAAACGGGCGCGCAGCGGCGGGTCGCCACCAGGACGCACGAGGTCCAGCACCAACGGGACCAAAGCCTCGGGCGGCGTCAGATCGGCCGGGTCCTCGCCTGGGAAAGCCTGCATGCGCATCCGGGTGCGCAAGGGTCCGGGGCTCAGCAGAGTGCAGCGGATCGCCGTGTCCTCCACCTCGTCGGCGTACACTTGGACCAGCGCCTCCATCCCGGCCTTGGTGGCGGCGTAGGACCCCCAGAAGGCGCGAGGCGCGGTGGCTGCGCCGGTCGTGAGGAACACCGCGCGCGCTGCATCGGCGAGGCGGAGCAGCGGGTCCATGGCGCGCAGAAGCCGGAAGTTGGCCGTCATGTTCACCGCCAGAGCACGGTCCCACACCTTGGGTTCCAGGTGCGCCAGCGGCGTCAGCAGGCCGAGGTCGCCGGCGTTGGACACCAGGATGTCCAGCTTGCCGAACCGCTCGTAGAGCGCCGCCCCTAGCCGATCGAGCGCATCGCCGTCCTCGATGTCGAGCGGGACGAGGGTGGCGTGGGCCCCGGTCGCCGCGAACACCGCGTCGTCCAGCTCCTCCAGCCCGGCCTGAGTGCGTGCGGTGGCGATGACATGAGCGCCGGCCCGGGCCAGGCCCAGCGACAGCGCGTAGCCGATGCCGCGGGAGGCGCCCGTTACCAGGGCGATGCGGCCAGCGAGGAGAGAAGTGTCAGTCACGGCGGCGATTCCTTAAATTCTCGCCTCACTGGGAGAGAGGGGCCCGCGCATCTCGCGGAGGGGTCGGGATCGCCTGCCGTCAACAGGAGAGCACGGCGATCTGCTCACCCTCTCCACGCCGCTGCACGCGGCAAGCCTTCCTTCTCCCCGCAGGGTCCAAGGATTGCAACTGCCGATCAGGCCGTGACCAGCAGCGATAGCTGGCGTTCCACCGGATCGTTGCGCCCTTCGGCGATCTCGCGATCCAGCAGTCGGGTGGGGTAGTCGCCGGTGAAGTAGTGGTCAGTGAACTGCGGGTTCACCGGATCGCGGGGACCGGCGTCCATGGCGTGGTACAGGCCATCCACCGACAGGAAGCCCAGGCTGTCGACCTCCAGCATCGCCTGCATCTCCGCCAGGGTCTTCCTGGCGGCGAGCAGCTTATCCCGGTCCGGCATGTCGATGCCGTAGAAGTCCGGCCACTTGATGGGCGGACTGGCGGATCGGAAATGGATCTCGCTCGCGCCGGCCTCGCGCACCATCCGCACGATCTTGCGGGAGGTTGTGCCGCGCACGATGCTGTCGTCGATCAGCACCACGCGCTTGCCCGCCAGCGCCGCGCGGTTTGGACTGTGCTTCATGCGTACGCCCAGTTCGCGTACCCCTTGGGTCGGCTGGATGAAGGTGCGGCCCATGTAGTGGCTGCGGATGATGCCGAGCTCATAGGGAATGCCGCTGGCCTGGGCGAAACCGAGCGCCGCGGGAACGCCGGAGTCCGGCACCGGCACCACCACGTCTGCGGAGACGCCGGTCTCCTGCGCCAGGCGCGCGCCCATCCGCTTTCTTACGTCATAGACGGAGCGGCCGTTCACCACCGAGTCAGGCCGGGAGAAATAGACATATTCGAAGAGGCACGGCCGCGCCCGGGCGGCGGGGAAGGGGCGCGACGAGCGGATGGTGCGCTTGTTCGAGATCACCACAACCTCGCCATGCTCGATGTCGCGCACGAACTTGGCGCCGATCATTTCGAGCGCGCAGGTCTCCGACGCCAGCACGTAGGCGTCGTCCAACTCGCCCAGCACCAGCGGGCGGATGCCCAGCGGATCGCGCGCGCCGATCAGACACTCGTTGGTGAGCGCCAGGAGCGCGTAGCCGCCCTCGATCCGCGACAGGGCGTCGATGAAGCGCGCCTCCATCGAGGCCTTCCGTGAGCGGGCGACCAGATGCAGGATGACCTCGCTGTCGGAGGTCGACTGGAAGATGGAGCCCTCGGCCACGAGCTGGGTGTGCAGGGCGCGAAAGTTGGTCAGGTTGCCGTTGTGGGCGATGGCGATGCCGCTGGCCTCGAGGTCGGCGAACATGGGCTGGACGTTGCGGATCACGCTCGCGCCGGCGGTGGCGTATCGGGTGTGGCCGAGGGCGTAACGGCCGGGCAGGCGATGCACGAGGTCGAGCCCGGAGAACGCCTCGCCCACATGGCCCATGTGGCGCTCGGTATGGAACAGCTGGCCGTCGAAGCTGGCGATGCCGCAGGCTTCCTGGCCGCGGTGCTGCAGGGCGTGGAGCCCGAGCGCTGTGATGGCGGCGGACTCGGCGATGTTCCAGACGCCGAAAACCCCGCATTCCAGGCGCATTCGAT
>CAXTRP010000425.1:0-3073 GCA_964246615.1 uncultured Caulobacteraceae bacterium
CAGTTGCGGCTCGCGCGCCTCGGCCGCCGCCAGGGCCTTCAGGATCGAGGTGAGGCGGCGCAGGTCGCCCAGGATCTCCGCGCCCTGGATCGTGCGGCCGAACGGCGCGCCGTCCAGGGTCACCAGCCCCGCCACCCGCATACCCTCTCCGCGCCGCGACCGGCGCAGCTCGGTCAGGTACGCGGCCGCGGCCTTGCTCGAGCCGACCACCACCGCGGGCGGCAGGCTGCGGTCCTCGAACTTGAACGGCGCGCCCACATCGCCGTGCGACAGGGCGTGGGCCAGCACCCGCCCGAAGGCCAACACCACGATCAGGATCGGCGCCACCATCAGCGGCGTGGAGCGCGGGAAGTCCTGGGCCCGGTCGGCGACGAACAGGATCGGCAGCAGCAGGAGGTCGGCGATCACGACGCCCTGGGCGAGCTTCAACACCTCGTTGAGCGTGGTGAACCGCCACATGGTGCGGTGCTGGCGCATCAGCAGGAAAACGACGGCGCAAAGCGCGGTGAAGATCAGGACCGAGCGGCCGACGAGGTGGTGCGGCGGCGGCTTGTGCTCGAAGTGGTAGCGGACCACCAGCACTCCGGCCATCACCACGGCCGAAAGGACTACGTCGTGGGCCAGCGCCAGCCAGGGCGTGAACCGCACCGCCCGGGCGCGACGATCGGGGACGCTCAAGTCTGCAGCTCGGGCTCGGCGGCGGCGGCGGCGCGAGGCTTCTGCGATGGCGGCTCCACAGGCGTCAGCTTCCAGCGCACCCGTGCGCCCTCCTGTCCCACGTCCGCGCGCAGCACGATCTGGACGGTGCGGCGCGGCTGGCCGGCGCGGAAGCACACCGACGGCTCCAGCAGCACCTCGGCCGCATCGTTGCGGAACCACCAGCCGCGGTTCGACGGCCCGCGCAGCAGGATGCTGCGCCCGTCCCTCGCCAGCGACGCCTCCACGTCGGGGAAGACGTGGAAGCGCACGCTGAAGGGTGCGGCGACCTTGGGTCCCGCCCTGCCGACCGCAGGCGTCAGCACGTCCTCGCCGCGCATCTCGTCGACGGTGTTGTCGATGAACAGCCGCCGGTCGTGGGTCAGGCCGAAGCCCTGCGCCCAGCCGTCGTGCGACAGCTCCAGCCACACGCCCGCGTCGCCCTCCTCCCGTCGGGCGGTGACCTGCACCGCGCCGCCCACCAGGCGCGGTCCGAGCGCCCTGGCGAGGAAGCCTGTGAGCGGGCGTCCCGCCGATCCGGCCCCGAGCTGGACGGTGCAGCCCGCACCGCTGAGCCGCATGGCCTGGGGTCCCGCCGCATCCGGACTCCAGCCTCCTCCGCAGAACAGCCGCTCGGCCCCCGCCGTCAGCTCCAAGGCCACGGGCTGGCCGCAGGCGGTGACGCTCCAGACGCCTGCAGCCGGCGGCCCGCAGTCCACCAGGGCGTGGAGCTTGGGTCCGTCCAGGCGGTGGTAGGCGCTGTGCGGCGCGTGCCCCGGCGCCGGCGTGTCGAAGGCGTCCTCGTTCAGGGCGGCCAGCACCCGCTCAGGCTCCACCGCCTCGCCCCCGTGGAAGCTCGCGAGCCGGCCGTCCGACAGGGTGTGGAAGCGCAACGCCGCCGCCAGCCTGTCCATGGCCGAGACCATGGCCGGGCTGGCCTCACGTCCGCGCTGCAGCAGCAGATCGTCGAGCGTCAGCAGGTTGAACAGCAGCTCAAGCCCCGCCTCCGGCGCGCGGGTGCGGTGGCCGCCGTCGGGCAGCACGGTCTCGGCCAGCGCGGTGGTCAATCGCGCCTGCGCCTGGTCCAGCAGCCGCTCGGCGGTGGTTCCGGCCAGGGCGCCGGCGGCGGTCGCCACCGCAGAGGCGCGCTCTGCGGCCCGGGCGGGATCGCCGCCGAGCGAGAGCAGCACGCTCGCCTGGTGCAGCAGCGAGCCGGTGAGCAGCGCCGCCTCCACGTCTGACGCCACAGCGCTCATGCGCCGCGCGGCCGCCGCCAGGTTGAACACCCGCCGCTCCAGCACGTCGGCGCTCCAGGCGAAGGCGTTGGGCCGGTGGAACAGCCGCCGCCAGTCCAGGAACAGCCGCAGCGCCTCGCGCGCGCCGGCCTCGCCACACGCGGTCAGGTGCGGGGCGAAGGCGAACCGGTGCAGCTCCACGGCGAAGCGGCGGGTGGGGCTCGGCCGGTCCCAGGGGTCGCCCACCGCCCCGATCTCAAGGGTCGCGCCAGCCAGGATGAGCCGGCCCGCCAGGATGGCCCGGCCGATCTCTGGATCAGCCGGGCGGAAATCCCGGGGGGTGGCGGTCAGCCTGGGCGCACGCCCGTGGCGCAGCCGGTGCGAGCCGGCCGACGCGCCTCGCCGTTCGTTCGCCAATCGCCGGCGGACCGCCGTGACGATCGCCAGGCCCCACAAGGCGGGCGAAGCGGCGACCCGGCTCCCGGAAGGACGAGCCTGCGCCATCCCCTGTCTCTGGGTCAGCCGCGCGGGCCGCTCATGCGGCCCTCAGCGCGGCGATGTTGGCGGCGTAGGCGCCCGCGCCGCCCTTGAACACGGCGGTGCCTGCCACGAGCGCGGTTGCGCCGGCGTCCAGGCAGGACCGGGCGTTGGCGGGAGTGACGCCGCCGTCCACCTCCACCACGATGTCCAGCCCGGCGCGCTCGGCCATGTCCGCCAGGCGCTGCACCTTGCGCAGCTGGGAGGCCATGAAGCTCTGGCCGCCGAAGCCGGGGTTCACCGACATCACCAGCACCAGGTCCACATCCTCCAGCATGAACTCCACAGCCTCCACCGGCGTGGAGGGGTTGAACACCACCCCGGCCTTGGCGCCGAGTTCGCGGATGCGGCGGCAGGTGCGATCCAGGTGCGGACCGGCCTCAGGATGCACGCTGATCACGTCGGCGCCCGCGTCACGAAAGGCTTCCAGGTGCGGATCGGCCGGGGCGATCATCAGGTGCACGTCGAACGGGATCGTCACGTGCGGCCGCAGCGCTTTGATGACCGGCGGCCCCAGCGTTATGTTCGGGACGAAGGTTCCGTCCATCACATCGACATGCAGCCAGTCGGCGCCGGCGGCCTCGATGGCGCGAACTTCCTCCCCG
>CAXTRP010000426.1:0-3065 GCA_964246615.1 uncultured Caulobacteraceae bacterium
GATTGGACTTGGCGTACTCGGCGATGTCGCCCAGCGCGCTCTGCACCTTCTCCTGGCCCTGGCCGTAGGCGTCCTGGAGCTTGCCCTTGGCTTGATCCAGCTGGCCGGAAGCCGCGGTCGAGGGATTGTCGGTCAGCTTGCCGGCGACCTCCTTGACCTCGCCCTTCAGGCCCTCGCCCGCGCCTTCGATCCTGTCTTCACTCATAGTCTCATCTCCTCTTTCGATCGCCACGGCGGCGATGCTTTTCTGGGCTGTGTTGGAGCCGCCGCTGCAGAACAACGTCGGCCAGGACGCCGATGATCGCGGAGCCGACCGTGAAGGCCTGCTGGATCGTGTCTGGATCGATGCGGCGGCTCCTGGCCTCAGGCGAAGTCGGCTTCTTTTTCGCCAGCTGGATCAGGACAACGGCCAGAATGGCCACCAGGATGATCGCCGCAAGCGAGGTCAGGCCGGCGGACGCTGCTGCGGAGAAAGACGTCCGCAGCAGCGCGTACAAGCCGTAAGCCGCCGAGATCACCGCCACGCCAGCCGCCACGGCCAGCGCGACGATCCCCACCACCTCAAACGTGATGCGTCGCAAAAGCTGCTTAAGCATCCGACCTTGTCCGGTTCATTATCCCCTCGCGACGCTCGTCTATACCGGACGACGGGGAGTCGCCCCGGGGACGATCTCATCCACCTCGACCTCGGTGTGGCGCACGGTATCCTCGACCGTCTCCACCCGCTGGCCGACGTCCTTGCGGACGCTCAACTCCTCAACGATGCGGGCTTCTTTGCTCACGACCACCTCTTCCGAGGTCTCGGTCAGCGCGATGTCGCGCTCCTGGAACAGGCCTGTCGTGTCGGCGACAAGGGTGTTAATCCCTCGGCGCTCTACCTCCACCCGCTCCTGGCGGAGCGAGACGCTCTCCTGAACCGGCGTCTCCACCGTGTAAGCGCGCACCCGCACGCCGCCACGGTCGACCTGACGCTTGCCGACCGTAAGCTGCTCTTCCACCACGGGGATGACCTCGTCGGTCGCCGCCGCTGTGGAGGCGACAGGCGCCGCCAACGGCGGGATGAACCCGCTGGCGCGCATCTCACGCTCCCGATCCACCATGTCGACGGCGTTGGAGCCCTCGAGCAGCTGGTGAACCCGTGGTGCTTCGGCGTCATCGCAGTCAACGGTCAGGAGGTAGCCGCCCCGGCGCAGGGCCTCCTCGTAGATGTGGCGGTCCTCCTTGGGCGGCTTCACGCCGCCCTTCTTGCCCCAGAGACCGGGGTTAGTGTCGTCGGAGTAGGCCTGACGGTCGAACCCTTCACTCTCCTGGCTATGCAGGTCGTGGTCGAGGTCGATGATGCCGAGCCGCTCAAGCTCAGCCTGCATGGCTTCGGCGTCAGCTTGACGGTCGTACAGGGCGGTAAAGGTGTGCATGAGAAGGCTCCTGTAGCTGGGCTTACTTGGCGAGGACGGTGAGCTCGGTCCGGCGGTTTTCCGCACGGCCCTGGCTGGTGGCGTTCGTATCGACGGGGTTGCTCGCGCCGCCGGTCGCCGTCTTGATGCGATCGGCTGCCACACCCTGCGCCTGCAGGGCTTGGGAGACCGCGTCGGCGCGTTGTGCGCCGAGCTGGGTGTTGTGCGGATCGCCGCCAGTCGAGTCGGCGTAGCCGTTCAGTTGCACCTTAGCCTTGGGATAGGCAGCGAGGATCTGCGACAGCGCGCTGACCGTAGCCTGACCGTCCGACGGCAGCGCGGCGGAGTTGGTGGCGAAGTTCAGGTTCTCGAAGGTGAAGGTCTGGGGCGTCGGCGCCGTGGAGGCGAGATAGCGCTGCAGATCGTAGTTCAGCGTCTTCGGCTCCAGGCCGATGACCTTGCCGTTAGGGAGGGTGACCTGCTCGACGGCGACGGCCGGGGTCGCCGGAGCAGCCGAAGAGGTGGTGTTGGTCACCGTCGTGGTGTCGGTCGTGTTCGTGGTTGTGGTCGCCTGATTGTGGCTACAGCTGCGCGCAAGCAGCAACAGCAGGGCGAGGAGCACAAGCGCTCCGATCAACCAGGGCAGCCAGGCCATGCCCTTCTTCTTGGCAATAGGCGTCACCTTGGACGTTCCGTGAACGCCGCGGCTTGGATCGGTGTTGGTCATGCTTCAGCCCCTGGATCAATCTTGAGCGCGGCGCGCTGTTGGCGAACGGAAGGGAGGCGGAGCGCGTCCTGACGCGCCCCGCCCATTGTGTCAGATGCGCTTGTTCGGAGCCGTCTTGGCGACGCCGCCCTCAACCTGCTCGACCTCGACTTCGGTGTGACGGACCGTCTCGCGGACTTCCTCGGTTCGTTGACCGACCTCCTTGCGAACGCCGATTTCCTCGGTGACGACGGCCTGCTTGCCGACCACGGCTTCTTCTCCGGTGGCGCGCATCTCGATCGATCGGTCGCGGAAAGCGTCTTCACCGGCTCCGACGACCCGGTTCACCGGGCGCCGCTCGATGCCGACCGTCTCTTCTCGCAGCGTGACCTGCTCACTGACCGGGGTCGAGACGATGTAGGAGCGGACGCGCACCCCGCCGCGCTCGACTTCGCGCTTGCCGACCACAAGGCGCTCTTCTGCGACCTGGATCACTTCATCGGTGGCTCCAGCGCCGGCCGAGCCGGTCCAGCCTGAGGTGCGCCATTCACTCTCCTGGCGGTCAAGGTCGATGGCGTCGCTCTTCTCGAGCACCTGGATGGCGCGGTCGGTCTCGTTGTCCTGAACCGTCGCGGTCAGGAGGACTTGGCCGCGGTTGATGCCCTCAGCATAGGCGTGGTGATCATCGTGGTCACCGAACATGCCTTTGACGCTGTCCATGAAGCCCTTGTGCTCATGGGTGGTCTGGCCGGCGTAGGTGCCTTGGTCCTGCACGTCGATTTCATGGGCCGGGATGCCGGCGGTGACGAGACGGTCGCGGGTCGCTTCCGCGGCGACGCGGGAGCTGAACATCGCAGTAAGAGCGCGGGGCATGGGTGATCCTCTGAGTTGATGGAGAGTGGGGTTCAGGTGCGTTGCACGTCGGCGTGCATGACGCGCAACGTGACGTCATCCTCGAAGGTTTC
>CAXTRP010000427.1:0-3043 GCA_964246615.1 uncultured Caulobacteraceae bacterium
CTGCAGGCGGAGGGCCTGGCGGTGTTCACCGGCCGTGACGCCAATTATGGCGCGCCGGACGGCTTCCTGCGCCTGCCGCACATCTGGGAGCGTGACCTGGCCCCGTCTCAGAAGACCGCGCTCGACGAGGCCAGCTACCGCGTGACCCAGCTCTCCAGCGCGCTGCAGGATGTCGACCCCGAAGCCGACGAGACCCCGGCGGCGCTCGGATCCCTGGTCAGCGCCATGGGCGTCGTGGCCGGGGCGCCCTTGACCCGCAGTCGGATTGCCGCGGTGCTGCTGACCCCGTCTGACGGCTATGGGGTTGCGGCCTGCTTCTACGCGGTCCCGCTGCCCGCCGACGAGCTGCCTGAGGAGATCGATGACGACGATGATGGCGACGATCAGGTCGGTGCGTCCGGCGGCCGCTACGGCGCGTCCTACAACGACGTCGACGTCCCCAAGGCGGATGTCGAAATCGAAGGCTCCAGCCACGTCTTCCACGAGACGCGCACCGATGTCGCCACGCGCGGCCTGATCCGCGACCTGGCCGACGATCCCAGCGCGGCCATGACCGTCCTGGTGGCCCAGCTGTTCAAGCAGTTGGCGCTGCACTCCAGCGGCGGCGTCGAGTCTTCGGCGGCGCAGATCGTCGCCACCCGCTACCGCCGGGGGACGACGCCGGCGATCGCGGCCTTGGACGGCGAAATCTTCGCCCGACTGGAGGCGCGCCGGGCCGCCTACAAGGCTTCGGGTCTGCGCCCGATCCCGTGGGTGGAGACCCTGCCACACGGGGAGAAGATGGCGCTGATGGCGGAGCTGACCGCGGTCTCGCTCAATCTGCGTGAAGCCCGGACCAACAGCGTGCGCGATGGCGCGCGCGCCGAGGCGGCCGAAATCGCCGCCCTCTGCGGCGCGGACATCTCGGCGCACTGGACCCCGGACCAGCCCTATCTGGCGGTCCACTCCAAGAAGCAGCTGACCGCGCTGCTCGAGGAAATGGGCGTCGAGGACGACCGCGCCAAAACCCTCAAGAAGGACGACTTCGTGACCTTCGTGGTGGAGGCCGCAGCCGAGCGGCAGTGGGCGCCGGCGGCGCTGTCGTGGGAGACCCCGCCGATCGAGGCGCCCGAGGATGAGGGTGAGGGCGGGACCGATGACGAGGTCGACGCCGCGGACGTGGACGCGGCGGAGGATGGCGAGGTTGCGGCCGAGCCGATCGCCGCCTGATTGGGCCTGGGCCCCTGTCCGTCATGGGCAGGGGCCCTTCGTCTGCCGCCGGGGCGCAAAGGAAAAGGCAGGGGGAGACGGGGCGAGCCCGTCGGGACTGGAGGGAGGAGCCCTACCGCCGCGGGTGATCGGACCCTGGCCATGAACGCCCTGCTTCCCATCTTCGCCGCCGCCGGCGCCGCCTCTGATGACCGCGCCGCCAATCTCCTGGCCGCCGCGCGCGCCCTGACCCCGCAGCTGAACCGCTCCCGGCCGCTGGATCGCAAGCTGGTGGCTGGCGTGATGACCACGACCTTCGGGGGATCAGACACCGAGGGCGTGTGGCTGTGGCGCGACGCCTACGACGCCATCGAGGCGGCGCTGGTGCTGCAGCTTCGCCGTCTCAGCCCCCAGATTGGCCGTCTCGAAGATGCGCCGGCCGAGATCATCGCCCTCCTGGCCAACCTCGCCGAACTCAGCCTCACCCACACGCGGCGCAGCGAAGAACAGGTGGCGCTGGACCAGTTCTCAACGCCGCCGCAGCTGGGCGCCCTGGCGGTGCTCGCCGCCCAGGTCCGGCCCGGCGACTTGGTTCTGGAGCCATCCGCCGGCACCGGCCCCCTGGCCGTCCTGGCGGAGGCTTGCGGCGCGAGCCTGCCCTTGCCTGAGGTCTCTGCCGGCCGCGCGGCCTTGCTGGAGGGCCTCTTCCCCCTCGCGGCCCGCTCGCAACGCGACGCCGAGCACCTGCGCGACGTGCTGCCGACCTCGGGCGCCTTCCACGTCGCCCTGGTCAATCCGCCCTTCCAGCGGCTGCAGCCCCACCTGCACGCCGCCCTCGACTGCCTGGCTGACGGCGGGCGTCTGTCGGCCATCGTCCCGGCTCGTCTGTTCGAGGATGCGCCGGCGATGCGGGCGCTGGCCGCGCGCGGCCGGATCGTCCTTCGCCTGGCCTTCCCGGCTCGGGCCTACGCCAAGCACGGGACCTCGGTCGAGACGGCCCTGCTGGTGGTCGATCGCCGCCAAGCTTGCGGCGACCTGCCTTTGGTCCTGGCGGCCGAGAGCCTGGCTGACGCCGCCAGCGCCGCCGCCGGCGTGGCGGCGCGCCCGACCGCGCAACCGCGCCAGTTCCGCACCGTCCACCTCGCCGCCTTGCTGGTCCCCAAGGCGCGGGCGCTGGCGGCCCCGTCCAACCGGCTTGCCTTCCTGTCGGACACCGCACCGGTCGCCTACGAAGCCTGCGCCTGGTCGGGTGAAGGCCACGACGTGGGCCTCTACCAAGCCTATGCGCTGGGGCGCATCCGCTTCCCGAAGGCTTCCCCTCACCCCTCCCCCCTCGTGGAATCCGGTCCGATGGCGTCGGTCCCGCCGCCAGCGCCGACCTATCGCGCCATCCTGCCCGTCAAGATCGCCGAACAGGCCCTGATTTCCGACGCCCAGATGGAGACGGTGATCTACGCGGGCGAGGCCCACGCCCAGGTCTTGCCGGGGTCGTGGATCCTCGGGGAGGCGCCGCATCAGGTCATCCTGGTCAAGGACGATCATCCGGGCGCGGTCGCCTTCCGCAAGGGCTTCTTCCTCGGCGACGGCACGGGGTGCGGCAAGGGTCGGGAGATCAGCGGCGTGATCGCCGACAACTTCGCCCAGGGCCGCCAGCGCGCGGTCTGGCTGTCGAAGAACGACGCCCTCCTGGAGGACGCCCGGCGAGACTGGGGCGCGATCGGCGGCGCCAACGCGGATATCACCCCGCAAGGCGCGTGGAAGCAGGCTGACGCCATCCGGCTGGACCGGGGCATCCTCTACACCACCTACGCCACCCTGCGGCAGCCGGCGCGCGGCGACCGCCCCTCGCGGCTCG
>CAXTRP010000428.1:0-3042 GCA_964246615.1 uncultured Caulobacteraceae bacterium
AAGGCCGGCAGGCCGGACAGCGCCGGGTCGACCAGCATGGCGACGCGCCGTTCGGCCAGGGAGCCGATCTCGCACACGGCCATGGCGATCATGTCCGCGGCGAAGGCCACGGGCTCGGCGTGGAAGTTGCCCCCCGACAGGGCCTCCACCCCATCCTCGCCGACCAAGATCAGCGGATTGTCGGTGACGCCGTTGGCTTCGATCTCCAAGGTCGCCGCAGCCTGGCGCAGCAGGTCCAGGACCGCGCCCATGACCTGGGGCTGGCACCGCAGGCAGTAGGGGTCCTGCACACGAGGATCGTCGACCAGGTGCGATGCCCGGATGCTGGAGCCGGCCATCATGCCCCGCAGCGCCTGCGCCGCCTCGATCTGTCCACGATGACCGCGCAGCGCGTGGATGCGCGGGTCGAAAGGCATGTCCGATCCCTTGGCCGCTTCGGTCGACAGGGCGCCGGCGACCAGGGCGGACTGGAACAACACTTCGGCCTCGAACAGGGCCGCCAGGGCGTAGGCCGTGGAGAACTGCGTCCCGTTCAAAAGTGCGAGGCCTTCTTTCGGCCCCAACACCACGGGCTCAAGCCCGGCCTTAGACAAGGCCTCCGCGGCGGAGACGGTCGTTCCCCCTATGCTGATCTCGCCGACCCCGATCATCGTGGCGGCCAGGTGGGACAGGGGCGCGAGGTCGCCCGACGCCCCGACCGAACCCTGGGCGGGGATTACAGGCGTCAGGCCGCGATCCAGGAACGCCCCCAGCAAGGCCAGCGTCTGGGGACGGACGCCCGACGCGCCGCGAGCCAGGCTGGCGAGCTTCAGCGCCATCATCAGCCGCACGATGCTCGCTGGCATCGGCTCCCCGACGCCGGCGGCATGGGAGAGAACGATGTTTCGTTGCAGCTGCTCGAGCTGGTCGGCCTCGATGCGTATGCCAGCCAGCTTTCCGAAGCCGGTGTTGACGCCATAAACCGCCTCTCCCCGTTCGAGGATGCGGGTCACGGCGTCGGCGCTGAGGGCTACGGCGGCTGCGGCGGCCGGGTGCAGGCTGAGGCCGGCGCCCCGATAGATAGCGCGCCAGTCGGCGAGCCGGGTGTCTCCAGGCCGCAGCACCAGACTCATGACAGGCCTCCCCAGACCCGTGAGCGGAGCGGGTTGGCTCCCATGCGGTAGACGAGCTCGGCCAAGCGATCGACGCGCCAGATAGCGAGGTCGCAGCGCTTGCCGACCTCCAGCGTCCCTATGTCGTGCAGGCGGCCGATCGCGCGCGCCGCCTCGCGGGTCAGGCCCAGCAGGCATTCCGGAACAGTCATGCGATAGAGGGTCGCCGCCATGTTCATGACCAGGAGCGGGCTGGTCAGGGGCGAGGTGCCGGGGTTGCAGTCCGTCGCCAGCGCGAGGGGGACGCCCGCTTGGCGCAGCCGCGCGATCGGAGGGAGCTGGGTCTCGCGCATGAAGTAATAGGCGCCGGGCAACAGGACGGCCGTCGTTCCGGCCTCAGCCATCGCCTCCACCCCGGCCTCGTCCAGGTGTTCGAGGTGGTCGGCCGACAGAGCGCCGTAGCGCGACGCCAGGGCCGCACCGTTCTGGTTGGTGAGCTGTTCGGCGTGAAGTTTGACCGGCAGGCCCCTGGCCTTGGCCGACCTGAACACCCGCTCGATCTGCGGGAGGGTGAAGGCGATGGATTCACAGAAGGCGTCCACGGCGTCGGCGAGGCCAGCCGCCGCCGCGGGGATCAGTTCGTCGCAGACCAGGTCGATGTAACGGTCCGGCTCACCCCTGAACTCCGGCGGGACGGCGTGGGCGGCGAGAAGCGTCGTCGCCACGCTGACGGGACGACCCTCCTGTAAAGCCCGCGCGGCGCGAAGCTGTTTCAACTCATCAGCGACGCTCAGGCCATAGCCCGACTTGATCTCCACCGTGGTCACGCCCTCGGCCATCAGCGCGTCGAGGCGAGGGGCGGAGGCGGCGACCAGCTCGGCCTCGCTGGCCGCCCGCGTCGCCCTCACTGTAGAGACAATCCCGCCCCCCTCGCGGGCGATCTGCTCATACGACACGCCTGCCAGCCGCCGCTCGAACTCTGCAGCCCGATCGCCGGCATGGACGAGGTGCGTGTGAGGATCGACAAGGCCCGGGGTGATCCAGCACCCTTCGCAGTCGACGACGTGCTCCGGCTCCAGCGCAGGCGCGTCGTCGGCCGGGCCGGCATAGACGATCCGGCCGTCGCGGCAGGCGATGAGCCCGTGCTCGATTTGGCCCAATCCTGCGCCGGCCATGGTGGCGAGATGGGCGTCACGCCAGATCGTGTCGCAGTTCATGCAGCCAAGACTTGGCGGAGGCTCAGGTCTTGTCTAGTCAAAAGTTGGGCTGGAGGGCTTCATGCGGCAGGTGCTGTGGTTTGAGGCGGCGCTGCTCCCGAGCGGTTGGGCGCGTGATGTGCGCGTAGCGGTCAAGGATGGGGTCATCGACGCCGTCGAGACGGGACGGCCGAAAGCGACGGTGGACGAGGTTGCCGGCAAGGTCGTACCCGGTCTCTGCAACGTCCACAGCCACAGTTTTCAGCGAGGGATGGCGGGTCTCGCCGAGGTTCGCGGCCCCAGTGACGACGACTTCTGGACCTGGCGGGCGTGGATGTACCGATTTCTCGACCGCCTGGGGCCCGACGAGATCGAGGCCGTCGCGGCGCAAGCTTTCATCGAGATGCTGGAGAGCGGCTTTACCCGCGTGGGCGAGTTTCACTACCTGCATCAGGACCCGGACGGACGGTCCTACGACAACCCGGCCGAGACGGCGGAGCGCATCTGCGCGGCGGCGGCCGAAACAGGCATCGGCCTCACCCTGCTCCCCACCTACTATGCCCAGGGCGGGTTCGACGGCGAGCCGCCGAAACCCGGCCAGCGCCGCTTCATCACCGACGTCGACAGCTTCCTGGCGCTCGTGGACGCCAGCCGCACTGCTGTCGCTCATCTGCAGGCCGGTGTGGTGGGCGTGGCGCCGCATAGCCTGCGCGCCGTCAGCCCAGCCGACCTGGCCCGGCTGATCGAAGCCTTGC
>CAXTRP010000429.1:0-3026 GCA_964246615.1 uncultured Caulobacteraceae bacterium
GCGGATGAACCGGCCGACGCGAGTGATCCGGTCATCGTCAGCGCTCACCTGGCGCGCACCGCCCTGGTCGGTGGCGTCAACGCGCATTGACCGGAACTTCCACACGAGGATCTCCTCGTTGTTGAAGCCGTGGCGGCGCTGGCGGAACAGCACGGGACCGGGGCTGTCGAGGCGCACCAGGAGCCCGATCAGCGCCATGACCGGAGCGGCCGCCACCAGCATCAGGACGCCCAGGATCAGGTCCTGCGCGCGCTTGGCCAGCTGGCGGCTCTCGCGCGCCTTGGCGCCGCCCACGCTGAGCGTCGAGCGCGCCAGCCAGGACAGGGTGGTCGAGCGGCTCTTCGGATCGGCGGCGTCCAGGAACAGGCACAGCTCGTTCGGCAGCACCCGGAGCCGCTCGATCAGCTCAGCCGTACGCGCAGGTCCGGCTGCGTTCACCGTCAGGACGATGCGGTCTACATAGGGCAGGATGCGGTGGCCGAGCAACGCTGCGGTGTCACCCAGGACGGGGACGTCCTGCACGGTGGCGGCGATGCGGTCCGAGCGGTCGTCGAACACGCCGAGCACCGCAACCTCACGGGTGCGCAGCGCCGTCTCGATCAGCCGGCTGGCGTTTTCAGTGGCGCCCACTACCAAGATGTTGGGTGTCAGCCGCCCCTCTCGCCGCCACCGCCGCACTGTCGCCAGCCCGCCTGCGTGGGTGATCGACAGCGCGATGGTCGTTAGAACACTCCAGTCCCACGTGGCCGCGCCAGCACCTGCACTCGCCATGGTCGCCAGGAGGAGAGCGAGCAGCAGTCCCGCAAACACCACGATCGTCACCCGCGCGACGTTCCGCCAGAGCCGCTCCTCCTGCGCGTAGGTGTAGCCGTCGACAGACTGCAGGCCGACCAGCACAGCGGCGGCGGCGACGCCGCAAGGCCACAGCCCGCCGACGCCGGCATGCGAGATCGCAGCCGCTGCGCCCAGGGCCACGACGACCACGGCGATGTCGAGAACCTGGAAGCTTCTACGCAGCATGGGGCCGGTCAGACGGCTGCGTACAGGGCTGAGCGCTTCGGGTCGCAGGGGCCCCCGCGCGATGCGGGGCGCCGACGCATCCAGCCGCACGCCTTCGACACCGAGGGGGTCGGCCGGACCCCGGAAGGATGGCGACGATGTTCGCGCAGCGACGGCCATGCAAGCCCCAGGTTTACGCATGCAGACTAGGGCAGCGAGATAAGCGGCCGGTTAACACTGACGCGCAAAGCCGCCGATGTTCAACCTGAAGAGGTTTCGTGTTCGAAGCTCGAGGTGGCCCGGTTGCGCGGGCGCATGACGGCGTTGGCCGAGCGCCTCATCGGGAGCGTCCACTACGGACCCCAGCGACGAACCCCTTTGCGTAGCTTTTCAGAGGCCGGCGAAGGCTGGGTTGCGCTCGCATGCGGGTGCGGCGATGCGCAGGCCGGTCTCGAAGTCCCGGAAGATGGCGGCCAGTTCATCCACCGACACGGCCGGGCTTCGCACATCGGGAAAACGGTACTGCCAGAAGCTGACGATATGATCCACCGACGCCAGCTCCTCGCCGAGCCTGCTGAAGCGGGCCGGAGCTTGGAGCAGGAAGTCGCGAAAGCCTTTTCCGTCGCCTTCCTTGATCAGGCCGTTGTAGGCGATGTCGTAGAGCTGCAAGGTCTGTGAAACGCTGCGCGTCGCCAGCGACATGGCCCGCTGAAGGTTGGCGCGGGCGCCGTCGACGTAGGCATGAAGGTCCGGATCGCCGCGCCTGAGGGGTCGGATGGCGGCCATTTCGGTGCTCACGCGCTCAAACCCCGGCCGCAAGTGAACCAGCTTCCACTTGTAGTAGAGGAAGGCTTTCCAGCAGAACACGCCCTCGGCGAACTGCGTGGGGCCTAGATGCAGGACGCCGCGCAGAGGCTCCAGCGCGCTGTCTCCGGCATTGGACAGGAGCTTTCTAGCCAGCGTCTCACTGGCCCCCAGGCTATTGGAGAAGGCCATATCCACAAGCGGCTGGATCTCCGCCTGGGCGAAGCTAAGCATCCGCATCGTGTCTGCAACCGAGACATTGAAGTAGCAGGGAGCCGGATCAAGACCTCGCCGGCGCATCTGCTCGCGCAGCAGGAACGGATCGAAAGATGGAAGCTCGTCCAGGAACTTCAACAGGTGGAGGTCGGCGGTGTCCGGCCCGCTCATCCCGAATTCATGCTCCAGCACGTCTTCATAGTCGCGCTGGCCGACGAAGAAATACTTGGCTCCGGCCCGCAGGTTGAGGTGGTCGATCGGGAGCACGACCTTGGTCGCAGAGGTGCGAGGCTGCTCGAACGCCTCCAACTCGTTTCGGCGCAGGTGATGCTTGATGACGATGCCCCGGTTGAGCGCGGGGTTTTCGAAAAAGGGGCGGAGCGCCAGATCGGGATCGCCGGCGTTGTGAATAGCCGTGTGGCGAAGGTTGAGGACGCGCGAGGTGGACGCGCTCATCTCCAGAAGCGCAAGGTTGCGAAAACCCGGATCGCTCATCGCCGGAACTCGATCATCGCGTCATCTTGCACACCGGCCGTTTAAGCGGCGTTAGCGACGCGGCGAGGACGACCCATCGTACGGATCGGTGGAGAAGTCGGCCCTGATCTTCTGCAGCAGCATCGGGGCGAGGGCGGCGAAGATGCCGGCCATGTCTCCGATCCAGTCCAGGTAGCTGGAGTCCAACGGCAGCCATCTGGCCGCACGCGCCAGTTCCACCACCACTGCGAACGCGGCCACATAGCAACCAAGGGTTAGAAGCGGCACGCGCTTGGCTGTGGCCGCACACGCCACGGCGAACAGGTAAAACCCTGCGAAATGCGCCACGTGGGTGGAGGCGAACAGGCGCGGGGAGTGAAAGAAGGCGGCATAGATCAGAGCGGTCAGGGCGACGACAAAGAACAGGCGGCCGCTCACGGCGCTGAAGGCCGTCTCACGAAACGAGCCGCGTGCCGTCACCGCCGAACTCTCCCTGTAACGGTATACGATGTCGAGCGGCACATGGATGCACC